>BLMO01000095.1 GCA_011957885.1 Clostridiales bacterium | reverse complement strand
AAGCCTCCCTTGTGCAAAGGGAGGTGGCACACCGTAGGTGTGACGGAGGGATTGTATAAGTAACACTGCCGATTTGATAATCCCGTCAATGATAGACAATGATAGAATTACAATCCCTCAGTCTCCGCCGCGCGGAGCCAGCTCCCTTTACACAAGGGAGCCTTTTTATATTTGTGCTACGCGGGATGCCCCAGAGTTCGCGTGAAACGAACTCCTGCACAAGGGGTCTTTTTTATGTTTGTACTACGCGGGAGTTACCTTTACTGGAGGAACCTTTTCATGTTTTTCCTATGCGTTAGATTCCCCTTCATCATGACAACGCGCTGCGCTCTTGTTTACTCAGCTTGTACAGTTTCCAATCCTGCCCCGCTGCATGCACCGGAAGCCCCTCCGTATTCGCTGTCGGATATTCTACTGCATCACAGCAAAGAAACAAATACAGCGGCTCTTCTTTGGCAACCACAACATCGGAAAAAACAAGACGAAAATGCCTGTAAAAATACTTTTGTTCCTCTTCTGCAACCGTACCCACGGAAACTGTATTGCCTGCACTGTCCCGCAATTCCCAATAAAACTCGTCTCCGTTTTCCACGCCCCAATATTTATAGACACTCTCATTATATCTCCCGGTGATCTGCAATTCCCTGCTATTTTCATTATAAATCAGCGAATGCATACTGAAATATCCATCAGCAGAAAGAGATTTTAAAAGCTTATGTGTTACAAATGCATCTTTCCCTTGAGCCGCATATGCTTCCTTAGCCGCCTCCGTAGGCACGATTTCCGTGAGGCTGCCTTTATCATCCATCATGAAAATTCTGCCTAGCAAAAGAATTAGCACAACAGCAAACAGAACAGCAAAAATTCTGCCTATAATCTTTCCGATTTTCATATTATAACTACCATACTTTCCCTGATCTTATGCAAATCTTTTTATGATTTTAACATAACATCCTTTTAAATGCAATGAAATTTGTGAAAACAAATGATAATTCCCCTTTTCCTTGACAAAAAGAACAGAAAAGGATATAATATATATTCGTAGGAATATGTCGTAAATATACCATCCGCCGGATAGAAAGGTCAGGTTTTCATGAGACTGGATTTAACGCAGCTGATGAACAAGCGCATTCCTTCACTGCACTTTGACTTTTTTCTCTCTATGGATGATGTGGAAGACGCTCCGCAGCTTCCTGATGATATTGCTCTGTGCGCACCGATTCATGTTGTAGGTGACGTAATCGACAACGATGGCTATATGGCACTGCGTGCCAAGGTAAGCGCTGACTATGCAACCGTGTGCGACCGGTGTTTGGATCCGCTGGAAGGTACGGTGTCCTTTCCGCTGGATCGCATTGTCACAACCGGATCCGCAGCCATCGAAAATTTAGACGAGGATGATATTATCTGGGTCAAGGAAGGCGGCATCGATTTTGACCGGGAGGTCCTGGAGGCAGTCACCTTGGAACTGCCGGTATATCACCTTTGCTGTGACGATTGTCCCGGACTTTGCGATACCTGCGGCAAAAAAATCGGCAGCGGCTGTACCTGCGGAGAAAAAAAAGAAATTGATCCAAGAATGGAAATATTTCAAAAACTACTTGATAAAATGAATAAATAGTAGTATAATGGGTTGTAATAATCCTTTTTAACGATATAAAGGAGGGGATTCTAATGGCAGTACCGAAGAGAAAAGTTTCAAAAGCACGCAGAGACAAAAGACGCTCCAACGTGTGGAAGCTGTCCATGCCCGGCATGGTAAAGTGCTCCAACTGCGGTGAATATAACCTGACGCACAGAGTTTGCAGTGCATGCGGTTATTACAACGGCAAGCAGGTTGTTGCAAAAGAAGAAGCATAAGTACATGGTAAACCGCCTGAGCGCCATTTGTCGCTGCGGCGGTTTTTCCTTTGCCAAAAAATTTATCAGGAGGGATCCCGGAATGATTCATCAGCCAACGCAAAAAAATCACACGCCGGAAGCCACCGTGCTGGCGCTTTTTCTCTGCGCCACAGTGGGATTTGTGTCCGCATGCTTCCAACAAATCGCTGGACGCGGGTTTCTGCAATTTCTGTCCCTTATATTTTATTGCGCAATGATTGTCATTCTGGTACGGTACAAATTTTCCCGTATCCGGTATATCATCCGTCCAGGCAAACGGGCAGAAGAAGAGGAAGATGCAGATGATGCCGGTAATGTACTGCGCCTGCCACCGAAGCAGCTGGATTTTGTCGTTGAAAAAGCACAGGGACGCCGCGCGCTAACAGCAGAATGTGTTCTGTCTCTGGGTATGCTTACAACATGTGTTGTTTTGCCGGAAGGACGTAAAGAGCGCAAAAGAATCATCAAGCAATACAAAAAAGCGAAAACCTATAAATACCTATGTAATATGGTCGGCGCCCGTCAATGCATGCTGGTATTTGCAGACAGTGAAACAGACGATGTAAAGCTGATCATCGAAGCTTCCGAGGAAATGGAAGGATATCTGTCTGCCGTTGCCCGCTATAACCGGGAGCAGAAGGAAGCTGCATGGGCTTAAAGCCCCCATGTAAGGACTCGCTGCGCAACTCCATAGAGGGCATCAACCAATCCAAGCTCCCCGGCAAAGGGAGGTGGCACGGCGCATACACTCCAACAGCCCCCCCCCCTTGTGCAAAGGGGGGTGGCGGTCAAGCGCAGCGATGCCGTCGGGGGGATTGTCTGCACATACTGCCGATTTGTAGTTTATCTAAAATGATAGAATAACAATCCCTCACCCGCTCCGCGGGAGCTCCCTTTGCTGGGGGAGCCTTTTTACTGCACGACAGCCCCCTATGGATCCACTGCGTGGCTCCATAGGGGGCCTTTAAAATTATATATATGCTAAATTTAAGCCGCCCCTGTCGGGGCGGCTTTTCGTTATATATCTGCTTTCTCCGCATACATAGCGGCAAACTGTGCAATAAATTCCTTTCGCGCCGGCAAATTATCCCCCAGCAGCGTATCAAAAATTTCTTCTGTGGCTTTTGCGTCCGCTTCCGATACGCGAATCAGGCGGCGGGTCGCCGGATTCATAGTAGTCTGCCACATCATATCCGGTTCGTTTTCACCCAGCCCCTTGGAACGCTGCAAGGTGTATTTTACATTGCCAAGCTGCTCCAGAATCTGGGTTTTCTCCGGCTCGTTATATGCAAAATAAATCTTATCCTTTGCTGTAATTTCATAAAGAGGCGACTCCGCAATGTATACCTTCCCCTCCAAAATTAAACTGGGAAGCAGTCGATAAAACATCGTAAGCAGCAGCGTGCGGATCTGGAAGCCGTCCTCATCCGCATCGGTACAGATAATAATTTTCGACCAACGCAGCGACTCTATATCAAAGGGAACAAAATCCCCTTTGACCTTGCCACGGATTTCCACGCCGCAGCCGATCACCCGAAGCAGATCTACAATTATATCGTTTTTGAAGATCTTGTCGTAGGTGCTTTTCAGGCAGTTCAGCGTTTTACCCCGCACCGGAATAATCGCCTGAAATTCCGCATCCCGTCCCAGCTTACAGCTGGTCATAGCGGAATCACCCTCTACAATATACAGTTCCCGGCGCAGGGGATCCCGTGAGCGGCAGGAAACAAATTTTTCCACCCGACTTGCCACGTCATTGGTTGTTGCCAACTTCTTTTTGATATTCAAGCGGGTAGATTCCGCCGTTTCTCTGGAGCGCTTATTCACCAGCACCTGACTGACCAGCTTATCTGCCTCCATGGCGTTTTCAAGGAAATAGATTTCCAACTTTTCTTTCAGAAAATCAGTGAGCGCTTCGGCGATAAAAGAGTTGGTGATAGCTTTTTTTGTCTGGTTTGCATAGGAAGTCTGGGTGGAGAATGAATTGGTTACAAGCACCAGACAATCCTCTACATCGGCAAAAGTGATCTTGGATTCGTTTTTGTTATACTTTCCAAGTGCCTTCAGTCTTCGGTCAATGGCATATACAAAGGCATTTTTCACCGCCCGTTCCGGAGAACCACCATGCTCCAGAAAACTGGAGTTATGATAATATTCCAACACATTTACCGTATTGGAGACGCAAAAGGAAACCTCCGCAATCAAGCGGTATTCTTCTTTGTCTGCTCTGTCCTTACCCCGAACCTCCGGCATTTTCCAAAGCACCGGCTGGGTCATGGCAGTTTCCCCTGCAAGGCGTGCAACGTAGTCAGAAATACCGTTGGGATACAGAAATTCCTTTTCATCAAAGGAACCGTCCCCATTTTCATATCGGAGGCTGAACCGCAGTCCCGCATTGACAACCGCCTGTTTTTCCAGCGTGTCCTCATAAAACGCACGGGGGATGGCAATATCGGTGAACACATCCAGATCCGGACGCCAGTATGTAACTGTGCCGGTTCTGCGCTCTCCTTTTTCCAACTCCCGCGTTTCCAGTTTGCCTACAGGATTTCCCTTTTTGAAAGACATGTGGGACAAATTCTGTCCATCAAAGGAATGCACTTCAAAAAATTCCGATGCGTACTGGGTGGCGCACGCGCCAAGTCCGTTCAGTCCCAGGGAAAATTCATATCCGCCCATGCCGGAATTGTTTTTATATTTTCCGCCTGCATACAACTCACAGTAGATCAGTTCCCAGTTGTGACAGTCGTATTTCTCATTGTAGCCAAGGGGAACGCCGCGTCCCCGGTCGTCTACCTCAATGGAATGATCCCGGTAAACGGTAACGGTAATGGAAGAACCGTATCCCTCCCTTGCTTCGTCTACAGAGTTGGACAGTATTTCAAAAAAGGCATGTTCACAGCCCTCCAGCCCATCTGATCCAAATATAACTGCCGGGCGAAGCCGCACCCGGTCGGCTCCCTCCAGTTTTTCTATGGATTGGTCGTTATACTGCGCCGTTTCCTTTTTCTTCGTCATGTACTTTTTACCCTTCCTTGCGACTGATACTCTTATCAGTCAAAATTTAAAATAGACTTGCCGTCTTTTGTTACCAGAAGATGTCCGTAGACAGAATATCTGTCATCCTCCGGCAAATACCAGGAAACTCGGACTTTATAATACTCTTCACCCGTGTCAGTGTCCTGCATGATTCCCTCGGACACAAAGGAATACTTATATCCTGTGTCCGGATCCGTATCTCCCATATATGCTTTTGCAGCAGCCAGCGCCTCTTCCTCCGTGATCTGCTTTTCGCCTTCGCTGTCCGTACTGTCAGCAGAAGTGTCGTCCGGCGCAGAGGTAGTCTCCTCTGTTGTTACAGGGGATGTTGTATTCTCCTGTGTAATGTCAGCCTGTGTTGTCTCTGCGGTCGTTTCCCCAGTCGTGTCACGTACAGAACAGGCACTCAGACACAATGTCAGCAAAAGCATACCTATCGCTACCCATCTTTTTTTCATAATTCTAAACCTCGTTTATCTCTCACTTTTCCTTGCCAAGCCCTGCGCCCAAGATTTTGAGGTAATCTCCTTCCGTCAGGGTTTCCATATTGTAAAGCATCAGAACCTTATCAATTTCATTTTCCTCGCAGAACCGAAGCATGGGAACTTTATAATACCGCAGATCCACCAGAATCAAATCATAATGCTGCAGCAGAAAGGGCGCCATGCTGTGAGCAAAGGAATCCTTCAGCACAAGCAGCGTTTCCCGCTCCTCGGTTCCATTGGCAGTGATACGGGTATACCCGAAATTCCCCCCAAGGAAAGAAGCATACTGATCCTTTTTCTCTAAAAAATCCCGCACATAAATACTGTCAAACACTGCATAGTTCTTTCCGTCACGCGCTTCATAGGTGCAGCCTGTATAGCCTTCAAACTGTTTCGTATGATCTTCAATTTCCATTGTATAGCTCTCATTCTTGCCATGATAATACGTAATCGTGTCGGGCTTCACCCATTTTGCACCGGCGGCGGACCAAGTGGTACCGTAGAAATCCTCTGAAGCTGTCTCTGCCGTAAAAGTATCCAGCGGCAGGGGGGCATCTCCCAGTGCTTCTATTACCTGCGTATAAGCATAATATGCACCCAGCGACGTCCAGTGATGATCTGTTTTATAATATACCGATTCCCCATCCGATGCATATCTGCGCAAAGGATCCCGCAAATTGATATATTCCAGATTCCGCTCCCCTGCAATATCGTCCAGAATGCCCCAGATACGGTCGGCATAATAGGATCCGTATGCGGCAGGCAGATATTTATCGCAGGTATCCTGCTTACGTCCGGCAAAAGCGGTCACACACTGAATTCCCTGTTTCTGTGCAGCCTGCTGAAATCTCGCTGCGGAGTTCAAATTGGTATTCAGAACAGTTTCATTGGGATAATCCACCCGGGTAATCAAATATCCGTCGCTGCCCAAAATGACTCCGTTATTTTGTCCTTTCAACTGCGCTGTTTCTGAAAGCGCTTTCAAGCCCACGAAAAAATCCCGGAAGGGGAACTGATCCGCCATGTAGTCAGACACCTGCTCCGTGAGATTGCCGGAAAAGAAATTTTCCGCAGAAAGCTCCGGCGCAGCAGCAAGCGTCCGGTTTTCCTGGGGAGAAAAATCAGAATCCGGGAGCACCCAGAATAACACCGCCATCACATAAATAAATCCAAGTGTCAACAGAATCAGCAAAAGATCCGCACCGCGGCTTTCCTTTTTCAAATGCATCTGCAGCTGCAGATATTTTGCCGCCTCACCGTCTGCTGTAATTTTCTCTTTTTTCACCGGTACGCCATCAGGAACCGGCTGTATCTTTTTGGTTGTATCGTCCATGTATTTACTGTTTGCCGCCTTTCTGTCAGGTTAAAACCGGAAGTATAAAAACGGATTATATGAGGAATCCACCAAATATGCAGTACACAGCACAAGCAATGCGCCGCAGCCTGCGCTGATCGCCAATCTTGCACCTTTTCCCTTTTCATACAGCTTATAAAACAGCCTTTTTGGAAGAGGGGTAGAAGCGATACACAACACCGCCAAAAACAGAACACAGCGCAGTAAATCGTAAGTAGCACCCACCTCGGTAAAGGCAACCACGCCCTGCCCGAACATATATCCAAGATAGGTCATACCGGCACTCAGATCCTCAAAGACAAACAGCCACCAACCGAACAGCACGATCACCAGCGTATAAATATGGCTGACAAATCCGGGCAGACGCTGAAGCAGCTTATGCAGGAACAGTTTTTCGATTATAAGAAGGACGCAGTAATACAGTCCCCACAGCACATAGTTCCAGCTTGCGCCATGCCAGAACCCAGTCAGAAGCCAGACGATGACAATATTCCGATAATTTTTTAGTTTGGAGCAGCGGTTGCCTCCGAGAGGGATATACACATATTCCCGGAACCAGGTTCCCATGGAAATATGCCAGCGCCGCCAGAATTCCGTAATACTTTTGGAAACATACGGATAAAAGAAGTTTTCCTTAAACTGGAAACCCAGCATTTTGCCAAGTCCGATTGCCATATCGGAATAGCCGGAAAAGTCAAAGTAAATCTGAAAGGCATAGAATAACATGCCTAACCATGCACCGACCACAGTGGCGTCTGTAGCGGACAGGGTCTGAAAGCCTTCCCACATAGCACCTGCACAATTGGCAAGAAGAATCTTTTTTCCAAGACCGCAAATAAACGTCCGCATACCGGATGCAAACAGCTCGATATTATGAGGACGGGACCGAAGCTGATCGTCAATATCCTGATACCGCACAATGGGACCGGCAATCAATTGTGGAAATAAGGTCACATATGCGCCGAAGGAAGCGATATTCCGCTGCACCCGCGCATCGCCCCGGTAGATATCAATGGTATAGGACATTGTCTGGAACGTATAGAAAGAAATGCCGATAGGCAGCTTTACATCTGCAAAAAGAGGGATTTTCTTCAAAAATTCAAAGGGAAGCAGCTGCAGATTGGACACAATAAACGTATAATATTTAAAGAAGCCCAAAACGCTCAAGTTAATCACTGCACTTGCAATCACAAACCGGCGCGCTTTTTTCCTGTTTGTTTCCCGATACTTCCCTGCAAAATAGCCGCAGATATAGTCTACAATAATGGAAAACAGCATAATCGTTACGTAAATCGGTTCACCCCAGCCGTAAAACGCCAAACTGACAAGGAGAAGAACCAGATTCCGAAACGCCAAAGGCACGATAAAATATATCATGATCGACGCTGCAAAGTACAGAAATAAAAACTCAAGGGATGAAAATACCATAATTGTCTCCAAAATAGGAATTGTTGTAACAAATACTAAACGCAAGGCGCCCCCAGCAAAGGGAGATGGCACAGCGCAGACTCCATCTTCTTGTAAGCCCCCCTTGTGCAAAGGGGGGGCACAGCGTAAACCCCATCTTCTTGTAAAGCCTCCCTTGTGCAAAGGGAGGTGGCACGGCGTTAGCTGTGCCGGAGGGATTGTAAGTCATACTGCCGATTTGGAAGTTCTTCAATATGATAGCATTACAATCCCTCACCCGCTCTGCGGGAGCCCCCTTTACACAAGGGGGCCTAATGAGGTATGGTGCTTCGCGGGAGCTCCCTTTACTGGGGGGAGCCTTTAAACTATAGCAAAAATCTTATATTATTGTAGCATAGATTGCCGCAAAAGGAAAGAGCTTCCTGCAGACGTTTTCTTACAAAAGATTTTCATTGTAGTGAGCGCGGGATCCGCCGATAAACTTAGGTCTGGTTCGCGCTGCGTTCAATGTTGCCGCACCGATTTTTTTCACAGACAAACGCAAGGGCACTGCTACCCGTTTCAGATGCATCCCAATTAGAGTTAATCCGATATCCAACCCTGCATCCGCCTGAATTTCCTCTACTACCACAGGATCAGCCGCCCCCTGATACGCCGCTGTTGCAAAAGAACCGCCTGCTTTCGGCTGAGGCACTGCGTTCACAAATTCTGCCCCCAGCACTGCAGCCCGCTCCGTAACGATGGCACGGTTTAAATGCTCGCAGCACTGCGCCGCCAGATAAATCCCCAAAGGAGCAAAAACAGACATAAGTCCTTCATACAATGCTTGCGCCGCCTGGGGAACGGACGCTGTACCGATACGCTCACCGCATACCTCACTGGTGGAGCATCCCACAACAACAATATTTCCCTTTTGCAGTCCAGCCGCCTCTACAAGCTCCGCTGCTGCTGCCCTTGCCTGTTCCTTCAAGTCTTCGTACATAATATAACCTTTCCTTTCTCATCTTTACGATAGTATTCCATTTTAACTGTTCTCATTCGCATCCAATTCCAGGATTTTCGCCACTGCCAGATCCGCATATTCTCCAAGGGTCATACGGGCAGTTCCTGCCACATGAATCGCACATCTGTCCCCTGGTATCAGTACCTTTTCCGCCCGACTTCGTCCCACTGCCTCTGCCATAGCAGGCGTCACCTCGCCAGTCAGCGAAGCTGGAATGGCAATTCCCACCGGACCTGCAATATAGGACGCATGCTGTGCGGCACAAATCACCGGATATTCTCCCGTGGCACCGTGGTCTGCCCCAGCACGAAGCATAGCGGCAGTCGCAATGGAATTTGTCCCCACCGCCGTTATAGAAAATCCGGGAAGAGCGGTCTTAACCCGCTCCGTCAGCAAAGCGCCCAATCTGCCGCCCTGCCCGTCTATAATTAAAATTATTTTTTTCATATCAATCTCCATTCCGCCGCTGAAACAGCGGCAACCGTTCATGCTGATAACTCCATAAGCCTCCCCCAGCAAAGGGAGGTAGCACAGCGCAGACTCCATCTTCTTGTAAAGCCTCCCTTGTGTAAAGGGAGCCTTTTATTTGGAAGACTTCGCGAGAGCCCCTTTGCCGGGGCACCCTTTTATTTGGGAGACTTCGCGACAGCTCCCTTTGCCGGGGCACCCTTTTATGTGAAATTGGGCACAGAAATACAATCTCCAAGTGCCAAAGAATACAAATACACCTCGTCAAAGGGACGACCCAGCATATCTGCACAAAGCTCCCTGTAAAGATTGATCTGCCGCATATGCCTCGCCAGCAGCTTATTTGCCGCAAGGGCAGGATTTTCTTTTTCCTCCGCCGTCAGCCGGTCTGTTTTATAATCGAGCAGCACAGCACGCCCCAGCTCATCTATAAACATACAGTCAACTACGCCCTGTACGGTAATATCTGTTCCGGATGCCGCAAGCTTATCACGAAGCTGCGGATCCGTTGTAAAACGGGCGGCAGGAAGCACTGCATTGAACCGAAACTCCCGATACATCTCCCGGGCGCGTACCATTCTTTCAAATATAGGTGCGCGGGTAAAAGCTGTGATTTCCTCCAGCCGCACCAATTCTGCCTGCTCCTTTGTCAAAAACGCCCGCTCCTGTAATAGCGTCAGTTCCACAGCTGCCCCTGTTTCACGCAGCCTGCTGTAATCGCAAAACTGCATATACAAGTGAGTTGCAATACCAGCCTGCGCAGCAGTAGCTTTGCCGGATTCCGACAAAAATGCAGGCATGGGAATCACTGTGTCCGGCTCCCGCTTTGCCGGAGGCTCCGGATCGATAGTGATTGTCTCCGGCTCCTGCTGATTGAGTATATCCGGCTGCAAGGCAGACACTGTGAGCTTTGCAGGAATATTTGCCAGATGCTCCAGAGGGTACGCAAAGGAGAACCGCTGCCGAAAAGTGTCCCGCCACACATTCTGCTCCTCAGATGACACCTGCATCCTGTTGGGTTCCGTCCGAACCGCGTCTGTACAAGCCTGCTTATATTCACCGCTCACAAATCGAAAGCATCCGGCGTTTATTTGTCGTGCTGCACCGTCTATAATCCACTGTCCCAGGCAATTACAGGAAAGAAGCTCATAGGCATCTGCCGGATGTGCCGCCCGAACCCGCGCCTGTTCCAAAACCTTCTCCGGCTCCGCCGCCATACAAGTGATATACAGGCGCTCTCTTGGGCGGGTCAGCGCCACATAAAGCACCCGCATTTCTTCCTGAATCATCCGTTCCTGCAAACTTCTGGCAGCAGAACACCGCAGAGGCGTGTCGCACCGGACAAGTCCGCCCGGATCATACAGCTTTACACAAGGACCGATATCCGGGCAAAACAGTACCCGGTCCGACAGCCCTCTCACATTGAATTTCCGTGCCGTATCCGAAAGAAAGCAAATAGGATACTCCAGCCCCTTGGAACGATGTATCGTGGTAATTGTCACTGCATCCTCTGCCGGAAGCTGCCCGCCTCCATCCTTTTGCTCCATCAAACCGTTTAAAAGCCGGATAAAATCATGGAGTCCACCGCCTTGTCTGCCGCACCCTACCGCATGGGACGTAAGCAGCTTCAGGGAACGCCGGATCTGGGTGTTGCTTCGTTTATCATCACCTCGGTAATATAAAAATCCTGTATCCCGGATAATCGTCTGTAAAATCTCATCCGCACGCATATAACGGGCGTGTGCCCGCCAATCCTCCACCTGCCCTACAAATGCGGCGCAGCGATTTCCAAGAGGTGTTGCACATGCGGCAGTACGCTGCACGCTATACCACAGCGGTCCTTTTTCTGTCCCCCGGATATTTACTAAATCATCCAATGTAAATCCAAAGAGAGGGCTTTTCATTGCACCCGCCAGATAGATATCCCGCAGGGGGTTATCCGCCGTATTTAACAGGCACAGCATTAAAATCACTTCACTGCAGGCAAAGAACGGATCCGCCGCACTGTTTGCTGCGGCAATGCCCCGCCGCGCCAATGCATCTGCATATGCTGCCGCCTGTCTGCCGGAACGCAGCAGGATTGCAATATCTCCCGGGCGAACCAACGATCCGTCAGACAGGATTTCACCCTGTAAAAGCGCTTGAATCCGTCCGGCAACATATTCTGCCTCCGCGTTTGCAGGGATGGTTTCTTCGTCATCCTCCGGCGCAGGAACCAGGCAGATTTCAACCGGAGCAGATCCCCCGGACTTTGTGCACACCAATTCATCCTTTTCATCAAAAGGAGTTTCCCCCGCCGCAAACATATATCTGGAAATCAGGTTGGCAAAATCAATTACTGCGCGCTGGGAGCGGAAGTTCTCCTGCATGAATATCGCCTGTCCGCCGTCCCCCGCTTCATAACTGGTTCGATAATGAGTAAACACCTCTGGACATGCTCCGCGGAATCCGTATATTGACTGTTTTACATCCCCGACCATAAACCGGCAGCTGCCGGCAGACACTGCGGAAAACACCTGATCCTGTATACGGTTGGTATCCTGATATTCATCGATAAAAATATAGTCAAACTGCTGCCCTGTCTCAATTGCCGCAGGAGTAGGTGCGCCTGTATCTGTGCAGAAAATCCTGTTCGCATACACTTCCAAATCAGCAAAATCTATGCGTCCCAATTCCTGTTTCTTTTCCGTATACCGTTTTTCAAAATCTGAAAGTACCCGCGCCGCAGCCCGGACGATCGCAGCATTTTGCTCCATCAATCTTGCCATTTCCTCAGATTCAGGCAGAAAGAAGAGCCGCCGCAGGCTTTTGATTTCATCACTGAATTCCTGACGGGCTTCTTTAAACTGCACATATTCCTCCGTCTGCTTTTCTGCTTTCAGAGGAGACAGGCGCGGCTGTGTAAAGGTTTCCATCCAAGCTCGGACCGTTTCATAGCTATGATCTGCCAAACTGATTAGTTCTCCGGCAAGTCGAGCTGATTCCATAGACAGTGCGCTGTATTTTTCCGTATCAGCACACGCAGACAATGCAAAAGAAAGCTGCTGAAAAATCTGCTGGAAATGCTGCCCTGCACGCTGCATCTGCCGACGGATCGGCACACCGAATATGGAGGCAAGAAAATCTCCTGTTCCCGCCCGGGTTTCTTCTGCCCACCGGTATAAATCAGCGGTGCAGTATCCCTCAGATACAATTCCATTCCGCAGAGACAGCAGTGCCGCGTCCAGCGACGTTTCATCCCGTCCGCCGGAAAAACAGTCTGCAAGGGATTCAAACTCCGCCTCATCCACAGCTGTCAAACAGGGTGAATCAAAAAATGCATCCACCGTTTCCTGCATCAATTCCTTTTGCAGCACTGCTGCTTGTGCTTCTTCCAATATAGAGAAATCCGGCGGCAATCCAAGCTGTGCGTAATGGGGTTGAAGAGAGGAAAGAAAAAAGCTGTGAATGGTGGTAATTTTGGCGCCCGGCAATATTGTCAGTTCCCGCAGCAGTCTGCGGTTGCCGGGATCCTTTGCAAGCGCTGCTGTCAGCGCATCCGCAATCCGGCTGCGCAGTTCCCCTGCCGCCGCATTGGTAAAGGTAACAATCAACATCCGGGATAGGCTGACTTCCTCCCGCGGATCTGTCAAAAGACGGATGATCCGCTGGGTCAGGGTAGCCGTTTTTCCGCTTCCCGCAGCGGCGGATAAAATCAGATTATCACCGCAAAAATCAATTGCCGCCTGCTGTGCGGCAGTCCATGTACGCTCTGCCATTTCCGATCCGCCTTTCTGTGAATTATAATTTTAAGCTTTGGCTTCCCCTCTACAGGGAGACTTGTGAAGTTTCACTCCCTTTGCCGGAGGAAACTTTACCTAACCCATATCTCCCTGTGCAAGAGAATGTGGTACGCCGCTGACACTACACAAAAGGAAGTAGCTCGCTGTCGATACTATAATACTTATGCCCCTTGTACAAAAGGAGGTAGGCTCGCTGTCGACACTTCAATATTTATGCCCCCCTTGTGCAAAGGGGGGTGTCGCGATAGCGACGGGGGGATTGTGTATAAATACTGCCGATTTGCAGATTCTGCTAAATGATAGCATGACAATCCCTCAGTCAGCTATCGCTGACAGCTCCCTTTGCTGGGGGGAGCCTTTTATAGTTTGAGTTTGACCGCCAGATCCCTTTACTGGGGGAGCCTTTTAGTGTGGGTGATAGCGGAGCCAGCCCCTTATGGATCCACGCAGTGGATCCCATAGGGGACCTTTTATTACTCCTTTATTCCATATGCCTGCACACTGCCCGCATGGGGCAACTATCGCAGGGCATACGACTGCCCCGCCGAACCGGTCTGGAACATGCCTGTCCGCTTTTCACCCGACTGCCTGCCTTTTGCAAGGCGGCAGTCAGTCCCTGATATATATTCTGAAATTCTTCTTCCGTTGCAAGACTGCTGCTTTTGGAATAACTTCCGTCCCGATTCACAGTGACCGGAATATACTTGCCGGACACATCCTTATCCATAGCACGGATCACACTGTCATCCTGCAGGATAATCCCACGTCGGGAGATGCTTTTCCGCGCTTCCTGCCCTGCTGCTTCCCGATTCAGCGGAACCGGTGAAGACGCATCTCCAGGACGGGCGCTGAAATACACCGCGCCTGCCGGAACAAGCTTTTCGCCCTCCGGCGCAAGCTTTTGATAAAAAGGACTGCCCGCGCTGGAGCATATGGAAAACAGATACAGCAGCAGCTGTACGTTGTGTCCTTCCAAAACCTCTTTCAGGGAAAAATTCTTGCTTCCCGTTTTGTAATCCGCCACGCGGACATATACCTTCCCATCCCGGCGCAGAATATCCAGTCTGTCCACAATACCCCGCATCGTCATGGCTCCCCCTGCTTCCAGAGGGATACGCAGCGCGGGGAGTGTCTCGTCAAAGCCCACCGATAATTCGAAGGCATACGGTACAAACTCTGCCTGCCCGAATTCTTCACTAAGAGACTCGCCATATAAAATCACACTTCGCTGCAGCCTGCGGAACAGATAATCTGTTCGCCGACTGGGAGGAGCCCCGTGACTAACCGATTCGATATATCGGCGGATCAGCCGTTCGGAGCGATTGACAATGGTTTCCTGCGGGAGAGGGAATCCATCGGAAACAGATTCGCTCATAAAATCTTCCAAAATCTTATGTACAAAATTGCCCACATCCACCGGGCGAATTTCCGCTGTCCGTCCCTCGTCCAGCCGGAGCACATACTGGCAGTAATAGGAAAAGGGACAGTCGCCAAACATTTCCAGACGGGATTGGGTCATGGAAAGATCCCCACCGAACAGTGCCTGCGCCGTATCTGCACCGACACTGTCTCCATCTGCGGACAGATTTCCACGGGGAATCGACCCGTTCTCCAGCAAGGTCTCCAGCACCTTCCCCTGCGGAGTATCCAGAAGAACGGGAAGCAACCGCCGCCCCGCATTTTCCGACCAAACCATGGCAAGGGGATCCGGCTTTGTCAGATCTGTCCTTTTTGCATTCGGTAGAAGCTGCATAATCCGCACAGCGCCGGAAGAAGGATGCCATGTACCGTCCATACAGGGTATCATCACAGTAAGTGTTTCATCCGGGGCGCAAGCGGAACGGTAAAAATGGAACAAGGCTTCTCCCTGCCGCGCCGCAGAATCGGGTGAAAGTGCAATTCCCAAACCGGAAAGGGTTTCCTTATCCAAAGCGCCGAAAAACCCGTTATCGGAAGGTACAGCGGGAAATTCGCCGTATACTGCTCCGAGAAGGATCACGTGATGCACATCATCCAGACGCACGCTGTCCGCACTGCCCAGCACTACCCGGTCGATTCCGTCCGGAATCGTTCCGATTTTGCATGCCTCTGCTGTTCGCCGGAGCAGTCCGCCAAACCGTGCTGCATCCATGTCCCCGCCGCCGGTCTGCACGTCTGCCTCAGCACCCTCTGCAATTGTATCCAGTATATCGCATAAAACTGCCCAAACCTGACGAATCTCCTGAGCCGCTGCCGCGTCTCCGTTTCGTTCCAGCCGGTCAGCCTCATCCTGCAGACGTGTATACACATCAAAATCACACAGCAAGCGATATGCCGCAGCGCAAACAGATGCAGCCGATCCGGGAAACGCGTCCGCAAAGGCATCCAACACCGGCACAAGCCGCTCCCTTGCCTGATTTGCCATGGCAAGCTGCTCCCGCCCCCATGCACTGACCGTTTCTGTATATCCGTCCGGGTTCATGCTCCATCCGTCCGGATCACAGAACATCCGTCTGCCCCGGATCCGCCATTTCTCCGTATACTGTTCCAATGCATCACAGCAGTCCGGACTGACCCCGGTAAGCCCTGTTTTCGCACAGGAGATCACATCCTCCCGTCTCCATCCTCCTGCCACCACGGAAGCAGCAGTAAGCAGCAGGCGCACTGCCGGCTGCATCACAGCCGTTTTCTTACCGGAAAAATATACGGGAATTCCCAAATCCGTGAGAATCGTATCGGTAATGCTGCGCCTCTGCTCCATATCTGCCGCTACCACAGCAATATCCCCATAGTGCGCACCGCTGCGGATCAGTCTTTGAATGACTGCGCCAGCTGCATACGCTTCATCATAAATATCCCCACAGCGGACGATTTCTACATTACCGGCATCACCCTCGTAAGGCTGCGCTGTATGATCCCACAAGCTGCGGGTGAGAACACCCAGCGGTCCGGATGCGGTGCAAGCAATTTCTCTGCTGTGTACTTCCTGTCCGCACTTTGCGCACAGCCGCGCCACATCATGGGAGAATGTACGGATATGCTCCAAATGCAGTTCCCCACCGGCTGCATCCGCCCGCAGAGGACAGGCAAAAGTCATAGTAAAATTCTCCGCCTGCCGCAGGATTTGCTCTGTAATTTTCATTTCCTTCGGCGTGAGGGTGTAAAAGGAGTCGATATACACATCGCATCCGGAAAAGTAATTGTGATTTTGCAGGGTTTGCACCAACGCATCCGGAATTTCCTGGGGATCGTCATATACTGCATGAAGCAACGTGTCATAGGCTGCAAAAATGGCAGAAAGATCCTGCAGTTTATCCCGCAGCGCGCTGCACTCCCCGTTTTCCTCCAACTGCTTTGCCGCGCCCTCCAGCATAGCGGGCGTTACAGAATACGCCTTCAATTCATTTACCGCACGCAGCAACAGTGGGACATACCGATCCTCCCGTTCCTCCCGTTTGTAAATACGGAGGCTATCCCGAAGGGATAGCAAAGCATTCCACATGACAAAGGTTTTCTTTGCATCCGTAATATAATGCTT
>BLMO01000094.1 GCA_011957885.1 Clostridiales bacterium | reverse complement strand
CAACAGTAGCAGCAGCCAGACAGAAGGATCCGGAGCTTGAAACAATGATCTCATCTGCGTCCATCATTTCCTGTACGGTAAAGGGTGTTTCATCTACAGGAATATTATTCTTCTTACACATTTTGATCAGGTTTGCCCGTGCGATTCCGGGCAGAATCAAATTATCCGTAGGAGCGGTACGGAAAACACCATCTTTAATGATATGTACGTTGGAATGAGCGCACTCCGTCACACGCTCGCCGCGATGGAATACACATTCTCTACACTGCGCATCTTCCGTTTTCTTTGCAGCCAGCACACTGGGAATCAGATTCAATGTTTTTACATTGCAATGGAAAAACCGGGTATCCTCTGCTGTAATCAGATGAATCGGAATGCTGTTGTCTGTAATTTTTGCAGGGGTCAGCATAATCCAGATATTCGCAGTCATATCATCTGCGAAAGTATGCTTGCGGATACCGCTGCCGCGAGTTGCCTGCCAGTAAACAAACTGTTCTCCGTCATCCACCTTGCGTACCATTTCAGAAAGCAGAGCTTTCATTTCATCCTTTGTCTGTGCAATACGGATACCCATAAGTGCTGCGCTGTTATAGAAACGGTCAATATGTTCATTCAAATTATAAATGATATGATTTCTGGAGTAGGTTGCGTCATACACACCGTCTCCGAAATAGCATGCTCTGTCCAGCATAGGAACAGACATTTCTTCCAATTCACCGTATTTTCCGTTGTAATACCCAAGTGTTTTCATATGTATTTCCTTTCATAAAAAAAGCAGGATGGCGCAGGCATACAAACCCAACCACGACGCCATTGTCCTGCTGAAATTCACAACAGATTTATTTTAGTCCCTTTATAGAAAAATGTAAAGAGGTTTTGCAAAAAAAGTTACACAAATTCTGTTTTTCTGTCACACTGTTGCTTTAACCCGTTTGCTTCAAACATAATTTGGTAATTTTTAAAGATAATATTCGACATATGCAAGTTCCCTACAAGCATAGCAGAGGGAGTGTCTGAGTAATTCTTCCGATTTGAAGCTAAAGAAAGGATGCTTTCTATAAGCATCCTTTCTTTCTAAGACAGTATATATGTTCCCGCATATTGAAGTGCCTGGTCACTGTCCCCGCGTCCAGTCACCACTACATTTCCGGAACCATCTCCGGCAGCGACAAGCATCACACTTCCCCAATTTCCTTCAAACAAGGCGGACCGAAGGGGTGTCTGCGTTGCTTGAGATGCTCCGAGCAGCGTATTGCCCAAAGGACTTACAATCTCAACTCTCATATGGTTGCTCTCATAAACAACCGTCATATGATATCCTTTATAGAAATATTCACCTTCTGCGATAAACGCACTTGCAACCAGCGCTTCCGTCTCTGCATTGCTTTCCTGCTCGTAATATGTATATGTGCCGGATATAGAAGCATTCTCCATTCCATCCTCACAAAAAGAAACGAGCAAAGTTTCACCGTCCTGGGAAACATCCACCGCAAGAGTCACATCAGAATCGTCATTATCGGAAACAATAAACGATTCAGTATTCGCATCTTCATTCCGAACAGAACCGATAAACATGCGAATGCCGTACTGAGGTGTACAGACAACCAACTGATATCCGCCCTCCTGCGTATTATTGACGCCAATCAGCTCCATAATATAAGATCCGTTGCTGTAGCATCCCTCACGCAGCGCAGACAAATTTTCTGTATCCGCCGTTGTAGCATCAGGGACTTTGGTCACCGCAGGAGCGCTTTCTGTTTCACCGCTTGCGGTAACATAACATTCCACCCCTGTTACCTGGTAAAGCCACGCACACGAAGTCAGCATCACACTAAGAACAGCAGGAAGAAATATAACACTCAGCTTTTTCATTCTCAACCTACAACCTTCTCGGTAATCATGTCATATTTGTTTATGTCGGTTATTGTAACATAGTAACGAATAATTATCAAGACACTATGCGAAACAGATTGTAAACGATTTGAAAACAATAAAAAGAGGTGCAATGCACCTCTTTTTATTCCTTATGAGTTCAATACTTCCACCCAAAGCGCCTCATAGTAGGCTAAAGTATCTGCGTCCATATCATGGAACCACTGCACCGCAGGCATATTCTCCTTGGAGGGATATAAAATTTCATTATCCTTGTAGGTATAATCCTCATGGGAAACTACTGCCGTGTTCGGAGAAGCATAGCAAATCATTTCCGCATTTGCCAATGCCACCTCCGGCTCCATCAAAAAGTTCATATACAGCATAGCCGCATCGTAATTCTGGCATCCTTTGGGAATGCAAACAGAATCACAAAAAATGTTTACGCCTTCTTTTGGATACACAAAAGCAAGATCCGGATTGTTCTCTTTCATGGTCAGATAATCCCCGGCATAGTAAGGTGCCATCGCTGCGTTTCCGCCTTCCATTTTGTTGAACACCTCGTCCATAACGCGCGCCTGCAGCACAGGACTCTGCTTCTTCAAAAGTTCTGCAGCCGCATCCCAGTCTGCATGATCCGTTGTATTCAGATCCTGCCCCAGAATCAGCTGTGCCAAAGCAAATGCGTCTCTGGGATTATTAAAGGTGAGGATATCACCGCTGTATTTTTCATCCCACAAGGCTTCCCAGCTATCAATAGCACCTTCCACCATTGCAGTATTATAAATCAAGCCTACCATGCCTACGTTATAAGGAACGGAATATGCATTATCGGGATCAAAATACAGATTTTTGTACTGGTCATCAATTAAATTGTAGTTGGAAAGCTTCTCTGCGTCTACCGTTTCCAGACGATCCTCACGGATCAAACGTTCAATCATATAGTCGGACGGAATGATGATATCATAATAATTTGCACCGGAAACCAGGTCAGAATACATAGTTTCATTATCATCATACGTGCTGTAAACCACTTTGATACCCGTAAGCTTTTCAAATGCCGCGTTTACATCCAGAGAGCCTTCCTGACCATCGGAAATATAC
>BLMO01000093.1 GCA_011957885.1 Clostridiales bacterium | reverse complement strand
GGCGCCGATACAGTGATTCTGGTGCCCCGCGGTACGATTATTCGGGAAGCGGAAAGCGGCAGAATCCTCCATGATATGTCTGACGGCGATCCGTATGTGGTTTGCCGGGGCGGCCGGGGCGGCTGGGGCAACAAGCATTTTGCCACTGCCACCCGGCAGGTGCCTCGCTTTGCCAAGGATGGACTGGCAGGGGAAGAAAAAACGCTTCTGCTGGAACTGAAAATGATTGCCGATGTGGGTCTGGTGGGCTTGCCGTCCGCCGGAAAAAGTTCTCTTCTTGCGACAGTTTCTGCGGCACGTCCGAAAATTGCAGAATACCACTTTACAACTCTGGAGCCAAGCCTTGGCGTAGTTGATTTGGGAGAAGAACGGGGATTTGTTATGGCGGATATCCCCGGACTGATCGAGGGCGCTGCCGAGGGTGCGGGCCTGGGACATGATTTCCTGCGGCATATTGAACGGTGCCGCCTGCTGCTGCAAGTAGTAGATGTTTCCGGACTGGAGGGAAGATTGCCCGCTGATGATTTCAATACCATTGCCGGAGAATTGGAAGAGTTTTCGCGGGAGCTTGCTGAGCGTCCCCGCATTGTGGCTGCTAACAAATGCGATTTGCTTCCGGATGGAACAGACACGCCGGAGATTGCCGCATTGCGCACATTGACAGACGCAATGGGGTATCCTCTTGTGTGTATTTCCACGGCTACCGGTGCAGGTATTCGCGAACTGCTGCACCTGATTGATCAAACGCTCGCCACCCTTCCGCCTATTGCTGTATATGCGCCGGACGCAGTGCCGGAGGAAGCGGAGAACGCGGACCAGGATCCGCAGGATACGGTGGTTTACCGTGCGGACGACGGTGCGTATGTCTGCGAAGGCAAATGGCTGAAACGCCTGTGCGGGCGCGTGTATTTTGACGATCGGGAGTCGCTCATGTATTTCCAGCGGTCTTTGAATAACGCCGGTGTGATTGACAAGCTGCGGGAAGCAGGCTGTGAAGAGGGCGACACGGTACGTATTTTTGATATTGAATTTGACTTTATGGACTAAGCAGAGGAGGAATTGCAAGTGATACCGGAGGCTTTCCTGCACCGTATGCGCGCACAGCTCGGCGCAGAGTATCCTGCGTTTGTGCAGTCTATAGAGGAAATGCCTGTGCGTGCCCTGCGGCTGAATCCTCTGAAGCATGCTGAAATTTCTGCAATTGCCGATATACAAACGAAGCCGCTGCCTTTTTCAGGCGGCGGCTATATCTTCTCTTGTGAGGGGATAGGGCGGCATCCCATGCACCATGCCGGAGCGTTTTACGTACAGGATCCATCCGCAATCAGTACGGTTTCGGCTGCTGCGCACGTGCTGAAGCCAGGAATGCGGGTATTGGATCTATGTGCTGCGCCAGGAGGAAAAAGCACGCAGCTTGCCGGAATGCTGGACGGCACAGGGATGCTGGTTTCCAATGAGATTTCCAGAGACCGCTGTCGGATTCTGCGGCAGAACATAGAACGTATGGGCGTTCGGAATGCTGTCGTTACCTCTATGGATTCGAGCAAAATTGCAAAGACCTTTCCCCGCTTTTTTGATTTTGTGTTAGTGGATGCGCCCTGCAGCGGGGAAGGAATGTTTCGTAAATACCCGGAAGCGGTGCGGGAATGGAGCGAAGAAAATGTGATTATGTGTGCCGATCGGCAGAAGAAAATTCTGGAAAATGCGGCGAAAACGGTAGCAGGCGGGGGACATTTGCTGTATTCTACCTGCACGTTCTCTCTGGAAGAAAATGAGCAGGTGCTGGACTGGTTTTTGTCAGCGCATCCCGATTTTGTAATGCTTCCTGTGGCGGCGGATGTGGCTGCCGTAACGGCGGATGGAATATCTGTCCGCGGACGGGACTTTTCAGAAGCAAGGCGGTTTTATCCTCATGTATCTGCAGGCGAGGGGCAGTTTCTATGTCTCATGCATCGGCAGGGAGATCTGCGTGAGAGCGTATTATTTCGAAACGATTTGCGGCAATTGTCAAAAGAAGAGACAAAAGCAGCAGAATCCTTTTTTATGGATGCTTTCGGTTATGTGCCGGAGCATTTAACAGGGCTGCGTGAGGATATAATTTTGCTTTCCAACGGGATAGAAGGATGTCCGGTAGGAGCGTTCTGCTGCGGTGTACCGGTAGGGAAGGCAGTGAAGGGGAGACTGGTTCCCCATCATCATTTATTTAGTGCTTATGGCGAAAAATTCCGTCGTAAGGTGGATTTGCCGGCAGACAGTTCCTGGTGCGCCGCCTATTTGCGGGGCGAGGGATTTGTCTGGGAGAATGGTGCAGAAAATGGCTGGTGCGCAGTATTGATTGATGGGATCTCCTGCGGGGGCGGAAAAATTGTAAACGGGTATGTAAAGAATCATTATCCCAAAGGACTGCGCACGCAGTGAGAGGGATAGGAAGTCTGTAACACTAAAAAGCCTCTCTTTGTTAGGGGAGTCTGCAACAAATTTAAGCCTCCCCAGTGAAGGAGCTTGCTTTGCAACCTCCCGGGAAGGTGGCGCGGCGTATTTTTCACCGACCTTAAGCCTCCCTTGTGTAAAGGGAGGTGGCGCGGCGTAGCCGTGACGGAGGGAT
>BLMO01000092.1 GCA_011957885.1 Clostridiales bacterium | reverse complement strand
CCGGGGGGGAGGCTTTTCATCAGGATAAAAGCTATGGGAATCTACCGTTATTACAGCCGGTTCGTTATATCGTTTCGCTGACAATTCCAAGGATGCTGTCGCCAAGATTGGCTTGTAATGCCATTGTTACCGGACGCTGCAAAATTTCTGCATTCGGATGTTGCCTGCGCAGCGTTCGGATGAGTTCACCGGTCATATAATCTTTCATGCTGTAATGTACGATTAGCCGTCGAGGGGATATATGATTGGCGCAAAGCTCCCGGATTTCTCCGAATCCACCGGATACGCTCTTTTTAAATACGATTGCACCATTGTCAATAATACAAACCGGTTTCTGATTTAAAATCGGTGCCGCGCTGGTATGCATCACACGGCTCAGGCGTTTTGCGTCCCGCAGTGTAGTGATCGTTTCCATAGAAAATGAGGTTGCAAGCTTATCCCGCACGCTCAGCAGAATCTGTACGATATCGGTGAATCCTGCTCCGCTGCGTTCCAGTTCCCTGGCGCGTTGGACAAGCAGATGCAGCGCGCCGGCAACGCCCTTGGAATCTACAACAGCAATTCGCCCGGCAGGGTATGCTTTAGATGCAACAACGGCGTTTTCGTAGGATGTGGAGATTTTAGGGGATGAGGTAAGGCAGATCACATGATATCCTCTTGCAACATATTCTCCAAATACTTTATAGTACTGTGCTGCTGTGGGCGCCATGGAAAATGTGTTTGGCGGGCAGCGTCGTTCTTCTGCGATCCCATCCGGAAAGCTTTTTCCGGAAACTACATAAGATAGGGGCATCAGCCGAACCATCAGTTTTTCACAGTCCTGACGGTTCATGCAGGAGATCGATTCAGTGATGATTCCGATCATATGCGCCTACCTTTCTGAACTTTTCATAACGGTTTGCGAGAAGTGCGTCGGAGGGTATGTTTTGCAGGCGCTGAATTTCCCCGGTCAGTTCTTTTTCCAGGGAAGAGAAGAAACATTTGTTTTCTGCATCCGCAGAAAAATCTTCCGGTTCCGGGATGATTTTTTCAATTACACCCAGATCAAGCAGATTCTGTGCGTCCGGCTTCATGGCTGCAGCAGCCTGATCTGCTTTTGCAGAATCTTTCCACAGGATGCTGGCGCATCCTTCCGGGGATACGACGGAATAATATGCGTTTTCCAACATCCAAACTGTATCAGCGGCGGGGCGCTGGCGCTTGCCGTTGCTGAT
>BLMO01000091.1 GCA_011957885.1 Clostridiales bacterium | reverse complement strand
CTAAACATTATGAGCGCGTCAAGGAAAAGGAGCTGCCCGCCGATACGGTGAAGCTGATTTATGAGCATGGGGAAAGGGTACAGGAAGCCGGGAGATATTTTGACGGAACCCCAGACCCGCAGCTTGGGAAATTTGAACGCTTTGAAGCCGTACCCAACGACCCGGACGCGCTGCAATCGCTCTTACAGGAAGAACGGCGCAGCCGGGAGCAGCTTTCGCCGGGGGATTTCAAGGCGCATATTGCCGCTTTGCGGGACGGGCTGATTGAAACGGAAGCGCGGCGCATTGTGCGGGAAATGAAGCGGCATTACGAGCCGAACAGCCCGAACAAGACCCATTTCATGGCAGAGCTTTCCCCGGCGTTCATGCGGCTTGCAGCCACAAAGGACACTGACCGCCTTTTCTCCATGCTGCCCTACAAGACCCTTTCCTTTTCCAAAATCGAGGGCAGACATGGGACGTATGCGCTGATTGACAAGGGGGAGAACCGGGACAGGGAGATAAGGAAGCCCCGCCCCTCTATCCGGGCGCAGCTTAAAGCAGACAAGGCAAAGACCGCCCCGAAAAAGGCGGCGGCAAAAACAAAAAATCACGATATGGAGGTATGAGCATGATTAGACTGACTGTTGAAGAAACAAACCTTTTGAGCATTTACAACGAGGGCGGCAAGCGGGCTTTGATTGAGAATGTCAACGCCGCGCTGCCCTACATGGACGCGGATATGCGGGAGCTTGCAAAGCGCACCCTTTCCAAAGTGGACGCTTTGACCGAAGCGGAATTTGCAGAGCTTCCCATTTACGCCGCTGATGAAGTATGAACGGGGTTAAGCGGCTGACGCCGCCCCAGAGCCGGAAAGTCAACGCCCTTGTGCGCCGGACGTGCTGCAATTATGATAACGGGAACTGTATCTTACTGGACGACGGGGACGAGTGCGTATGTCCGCAGCTCATTTCCTATTCGCTTCTCTGCAAGTGGTTCCGGGTTGCGGTGCTTCCCGCCGACAGGCTGCTTTATGCGGAGCTTTACCAGACAGGGGATAAGAAGAAATGTACCGAGTGCGGCGCGTTCTTTGCGTCAACCTCTAACAGTGTCAAATACTGCCCCGTCTGCCGGAAACGTATCACCCGCAGACAAGCCGCCGAGCGCATGAGGAAAAGACGCGCCCCTGTTACGCAGTAGGCGCGGAAAATCCCTTGATTTACAGGGCTTTCCGGGCGTGAAAATCGGATAGGCGATACTTTATACCTTTACCCCCAAAAATGGCGTTCTACTGCGTAACATTCACGAAAACAGCACCCATAAAAAGACAGGGCGCGGAAGTCATATACTGGCTTCCGCGCCCTGTTCTTTTTTTGCCTATCTGACATTTCCCTTTTCCATTTCTTCAAGCGGGAACTGCGGGAGGGCTTCTATCAGCTTCTTTGTGATGGACTGGCGCATATCTTCGTTGATTTCCTGTTTCGTGCTTCCGTCCGGCTGTCTGACCGCTACCGTCGATAGCCTGTCGATTTCGTCCTTGTAGCACTCCACGACTTTCTCCACCGCCCATTTTTCCCCGGCAACGGCGGCGCGTATGGTTTCATATTCCGGCATTTTCTGGTTTTCCATGCTCAACGCTCCTCTGCTTTTTGATAGCCCTATCATAGCACAGCGGCGGGGATTTTGCTATCCTTATCCGCGCTCTGTTCCCTTTTCCCGTTCCGGCTGCCTGTCTGCCTGTAAAATGCTGTCAATGTTCTGCTTGATAATATCGTATTCCCGGACTTTCTTTTTCAGCTTCCCATAGTCGGCATAAAGGGCTTCTTTCTGCGCTTGGAGGGCTTCATATTCCGATTGCAGCGCGGCAAGGTTCGGGAGCTTTGCAATGCCCGCCGCTTTCAGCGACCTTGCGGCGGCTTCATGTAGGATAATCGCCTGTTCCTGTCCGGCGCGGTACTTCTCCCTGTTCCTTGCCTTGCGGTATGCGTCATAGACGGGCTTTGTCTTTTGGTAGGTGGAAACATTCTTGATAAGCACCGCCATGTCCGCAAGCCGCTTTTCCGCGTCCTTCAATGCGTCTGCCGCCTGTCCGCTTTCCGCTGCCATTTCTTCAATCCGGCTGACTAAATCCGCGTACTGTTCAATCTTATGTTCCGTCAAGAAATTCATGGTCTTTGCTGCCTGTTTCAGATTGTGGATTTTCGCCCACTGTTCATAGCCCTTACTCTGCGCCGCCTTGATACTGTTCTCAATGTCGATAAGCAGCGAAACGCCGCGCTGCTCTCTGGGGGCTTTCGCCGCCTTTGCCCGTCTGCCCGCTATCCGTTCCCTTATGGCTTCCTCTGTATAATCCGCGCCGAGGGTTTTAAGACGGGTGAAGCGTTCCTGTCCGGGGGCGCGGCATGACACATATTTCCCCGGCTTTATCTCATAGCCCGCCGCCTGTAACCGCTGCAACAATTCCTCAAAACTGGAAACTTGGGGGATAAGCGCGTCAACGGCAATCTTTAGCTTGCCTTTCCAACTTGTACCCGTCTTTTCTGCCTGGTACTCCGCATAGCTCTTTCCCTTGCTGCCCTTGCCGGGAACGACGACGGACAAGCCATTTTCCCGACACAGCTTGTCGCTCATGTTCCGTATGCCGTAATAGCTCCTTTTGTTGGAATTATATTTGCGGTGGTCTACGAAATTTACGGCGCAGAAAATAATGTGATTGTGGACGTGTCCTTTGTCAATGTGCGTCGTGAGTACATATTCATGCTGCCCCTTTGTTACCGCGTCGGCAAGCTGCTTTCCGATTTCATGGGCTTTCTGATAATCGACTTCCCCCGGCTCAAAGGACTGTATCAGATGAAAGGCTAAATTGTTCCCCTTTTGGAGTGCTTGGGACAAGGTATATTCAAATTCAATATCTGCCGTTTCATAGGAGCAGCCGAAAGAGGACACAAGCATTTTTCCGTCCGTCTTGTCCGGGTTTTCGATATAGTCAAGGGCTTTGCTTAGAGTGCTTTTAATAGGCTTAATCTTTGTAACCGCCATATCTCCGCAAGCACCCCCTTTATTTCCTCTATGTCCTCTTGGTATGCGTTCCCCGTCGCGTTTACGCGGCGTGCTATCTGGTTGACGTTGACACCGATTTTCTGTATCTCTGCGGTCATTGCCTTTATATCGGCATGGTCTATCTGAATGATATACCCGTCAATGGCAATCTTCCGCAGATATGCCGCCATGTTCCGGGTGGGTACGAGCTTCATTTTTTCCAGTATTAAATCCCGTTCCGCTTCCGTCACTCTGAATTTGATTTGCACCGTTCTTTTGCGTCCGTTCATGTATTCGCTCCTTTCCTTTCCGTTCCGAGGGTTTGGGACACTTCCCAACAAGCAATTTTCAACCGACGCGCCGCAGCGCGGGAGGGGAAAATACGGAAGTGGGTACCCGCTTCCTATGCTTGCTACGAATGTTTTTATCCCTTATGCCTTACTACGGAGCTATGCCCGGTTTTGCCAAACTTCCGCAAAAGAAAAACGCTGCAATCCTCAAAAAAAGATTACAACGCTCTCTAAACCTTATTCAATTCTGACGGACACTTCTTATCTGCCCTCTGTTTCGACTTCCGCTATCTCCTTTGCCGTTGCGCTCACAATCCGTATGCCTGTATCGCTCATACCGTCAAGAAGCGCGTCAAGCTGCCGCCGCTGCGTGTTCTTCTCTGGCGGCGTTTCCAAAAGAAACTGGTCTACGGATATATTGTAGCGGAGCATAAGCTCAAAGAAAATCTGTAAACTTGGGTGCTGCCCCTTGTTCTCAATGTTCGCAAGGTAGCGCGGCGAGATAAACATTTCGTCGCTCACTTTCTTGCGGCTCTCCTTGCGCCCTGTCCGCGCCGCCTTTATCGCTGCCCCAAACGCCTTGAAATC
>BLMO01000090.1 GCA_011957885.1 Clostridiales bacterium | reverse complement strand
TGAAGATTCTGTAAAACGACAGCAATACAATCCCTCACCCGCTACGCGGGAGCCCTCTTTGCATAAGGGGGGGCCTTTTTCGACGCTCCGTTTTGTTAGGGGAGTCTTTTTCATAGTTTTTATAATATCTTTTGCGAATTTCCCTGTTTCCCTTGATTCTTTACCGGAATTTTGGTATATTACATATGATTTAAAATTTTGATAAAAGCTGGTGCCTTTATGAAAACTGTTTCCTATACTTTAAATAACACAACCTTTACGTTTGATGCTTCAACCGGCGCGGTTGTTCGTTTGGATTATCCCGGCGCGCCGTCAATGATTCAGGAAGGCAAAGGACTGTTTGATCTGTCCTGGCCCGTACATACGGACTATGATACCCTGCGGCTCAATCCCACGGGAAAATATTGCTGCACTCCGCCTGTAATCACCTGTGAGAATGATACCGTAACCCTTGCTTATGCAAGCATCCCCCGCACCGTTCCCACTCCGGAAGGAATGGCAGAACTAGAAGGCGGCGTGTCTGCTACTGTGACGCTGCGTGCATGTGGGGACGGTAAGTCTGTTTCCATGCGGCTTGTAGTTGAAAACCATTCCGATGCGGAAGTTGTGCAGGTGCTGTTCCCGGATATGAACGGCATCGTTCCTACGACAGATGAAGAGCATGATGTGCTGACTATGCTGGGCGGAAGTGAAAAGCCCTTTGTAGAACTGAAAAGCACACCGAAAACAAGAGAAAACTTTTTTGCATGGACAGAATCCTGCGCTGGACGGTTTCACCGGGCAGGCGGATTCCAGCCAGGACCTCTGATTGGACGTTGGTATGATATGGGCAGCCGCAAGGGCGGTTTTTCCATGTATCGCAAGCACTGGGGCTGGGGTCCTGACGATAAGGAAGCCATGGGCTACGGCGAACAGTTGTGGGTAAAGCTGGATAACTTATCCGGCAAGCTGCGGCTTGCGTTCCTGCGGGATACTAAAGTAGGCAAGGGCGAAATCTATGATTCCGGCGAATATATTCTCACTGCACATACCGGTCCATGGATCAAAGGAATCGGCGCATATAAGGACTATGTTGCGTCTCAGGTGCATCGGGTTGTGGAAGTACCCCAGCGTGCAAAAGAGATGTTAGGATTCCGGACAGTATTTATGGCAAATGGTTACATCAAGGATCCAGACGATTACAGCTGGAAATATGACGATATGCCCACCCTTGCCGCAGATATGAAGGAGCATGGACTGTATGATCTGAACGTGTGGGGTGCATTTATGTTCACGCTTCCCACAGGACCGCATTGCTTTTATGAAGAATGGGGCGGACTGGAAGCCTGGAAACGGAACGTGGAAAAATTGAAGGAAATGGGCGTGGTGGTAACGCCGCTTGTGTCCTGGATTTCTCTTTGGGATCAGACTGCGAAAAATTACGGTATTACCGAACGCAGCGGTTCCTGGGCGGAGACGCCTAAATCGGTTCCTATGTTTAAGGCACCTTACTGTGAGCGGTGGAGCTGCTACCAGATCCACGACCACTCTCCGGAAAACTGGAGAAAGGATATCCGCGATGGGCTGCGGTTCTTCCGCGATGAGGCTGGATGCCCCGATATTTGCTGGGATCAGTATGTGCTTGGCGACAATCAGGATGATATTGTGCACGATATTATCAATGAATACCGGCTGGAAACAGAAAAAATGTATCCTGGAACAGTATTTTCCTCGGAATCTACTCTGTACTTTGAATCGGAACTGGATAATACAGACTTTACATGGAACTGGCTGTACTGGCCGGGCAGGGGAGATATGCGTCCGTATATGCATGTGATACGAACCCTGCGTCCCAATATCAATGTAGACTCTGAACCTTCCTATGTAAAGTTTATTTTCATGGACAACTATGTGATCAACGTATATCCCTCCAAACCGGAAAACTACAACGGCAGTGCACTGATTTCTGAATATCCGGAATTCTCGAAAGCGGTTAAAACCTGCGCCGCTTTGCGTAAGGTTTACCTGGATTACTTCATAGACGGTATTATGGTATCAGACTGTCCTGTAGATATGGATCAGGGTGTACCCTGCCGGATTACAGGATATCAAAAGGAAGATTCTCTGCTGCTGATTGTATATAAGTATAATGATGACACAGTACAGCTTCCTCTGGAGCTTGCGGATTATCTTTCCGGCGAGAAGTTTAACTACCGGATCTGCGATGAAGAAAATAAGGTGATCGGTACAGGCTGCGTGGAAGCGAACGGGATGCTTTCCCTGGCCGGCAAAAAAGACGCGTTGTATATGATTGAACTTTCTGCCGGGGAAGGTCGGGCGGCTGAATGAGCGGCATTATTCTGGAAAAACTGCTGATCATGATGATTATGGGACTGATCGGCTTTGTTTGCGGCAAGGCGGGGCTGATTGACGGTGACACAAATAAGCGGCTTTCCAATCTGTCCCTTCTGGTCGTCAATCCTTTGCTGATTTTCGTCTCCTATCAGATGCCCTATTCGGGGGATATTGCGCTCAATCTTGGAATTGTATTTCTGTTTTCTGTTTTTGCGTTTGTCATTCAGCTTGGCGCAGCATTGCTTCTTGTTCGGGGAAAAGGCAATCCCAATGTGGGAGTGGAGCGGATGTCCCTTGCCTTTTCCAACAACGGTTATATTGGAATTCCACTGGTGCAAGGTGTGTTCGGGGCAGAAGGCGTCATTTATATGACCATGTTTGTTACTGTATTCAATATTGTTCTGTGGACGGTAGGCGTTCTGTTTATGACAGGTAAAACCAGTTTTCGGCAGGCAATCAAGAACCTGTGTTCTCCTGCAATTTTTATGGTGCTGCTTGGTCTTGCCTTTTTCTTCTTCAGAATTTCTCTTCCCGAGATCATATTACAGCCGTTGGAATCGGTAGGAAATATGAACACCCCGTTTGCAATGCTGATTGCCGGCGCAACACTCGCAGGATCCAATCTGCTGGGATGTATTAAAAAGCCGAAGCTGTATCTTTTGTCTGCAGCAAAGCTGTTGCTGATCCCGATATTGGTTGTGCTGGCTATGGCAGGTTTTGTTCGGCTGGGTGTAGATTCCATGCTGATTACGATAACAGTAATCGCCGTTGCCTGTCCTACTGCGGCTGCGTGCACCATGTTTGCCCATCGGTATCAGAAGGACAGCGCCTACGCTTCGGAGTTGTTTGCTGTTACAACAATTTTGTCTGCGGCAACGATTCCCGCTGTGATTTGGTTGTTGAATCTATTATTGAAACTGTTTGCAGCTTAATTTATATGAACGGAGAACCCTATGCATCCCTTCAAGCATTTTAAAACAATCACAAAGCACCGTCACAAGGTAATTGGACACTGCCGCCGTGCCGGCATTTTCTGGCAGGGACTGCGTCACGATTTATCCAAATATGCTCCGGTTGAGTTTTTCCGAGGCGCGAAATATTATCAGGGCATGCAAAGCCCCAATGTGCAGGAGCGTGCGGAAAACGGCTATTCCGCCGCATGGCTGCATCATAAGGGACGCAACCGGCATCATTTTGAATATTGGACGGATTATCATCCGACAGCGCGGAAGATTGTGCCGGTAAAGATGCCGCTGCGGTATGTGATTGAAATGTTTTGCGATCGTGTCGCCGCAAGCAAAATCTATCGGGGAGATGCATACAAGGACAGTGATCCGCTTGATTATTTTGAACATGGTAAAACCATGCGGATGATTCATCCGGAGACATCGGACTTTTTAGAGCGCCTGCTTACAATGCTGGCAGAAAAGGGCGAGGACGAGACGTTTGCATACATTCGTTCATATGTACGGGAAAATGATACGTATTGAAATATTAAGATTCCCACAGTAAGGCAAGTTGTCGCCCAAACGCAGTGATTCGTAGCGACAGTACCACTTAGACAATTCCTCCGTCACAATCGCTGCGCTTGGGTGTGCCACCACCTTAGGATCCGCTACGCGGCTCCAGCACAAAGGAGGCTTAAGTTAGTAAAAAGACCCCCTTGTATGAATCCGCTGTGCGGCTCCATAGGAGGCATCTCGTGAAGCACCCCAAACTATAAAAGGCCCCCTTGTGCAAAGGGGGCATCCCGCGTTAGCGGGTGGGGGATTGTTCTATTTCTTCTGACTGAATTTTTCTTCTATATTTTTGCTTGTTTTCCGCTCAAAGTCAATAATCTCATTACAAAGGTCGGTGATCTGGCTGTCGCAGTGTATCCCATGTTTGGTATACGCTTCGGACAGGGAATCTGCTCCCATGTCGCAGCCTTTTGCCATCATATCTGCAATATGAGAATCTGTGGCGTCAATCAGTGTGTTCATATTGATACCGAATTTAGCCATTGTTTTTGCCATAACATTCGGTTCTTTGGGCTCAATGCTGCGTTGATGCATCAATTCACTGGTTCGTTTTGCCATGTTTCCATAGCTTTCCATCTGCGCGGTCAGTTCCGAAACCATAAATTTGCTTTTTACCTTAGGCAATACGGAATTGATGTTTTCCAGTGCCATTTTTGTATTGCTGTACATTTCTGTAAGCAGAGTCTCATTGGGATTGTGTTTGTCCATACGAATCACCAGTCCTTTTTTTAAACTTGTTTTTATTGTTTCCGTGTTAGTTTTTTTCATACTTGGAAACCTGGCAAATTGTTGACAAACAAATAATTATATGATATACTTAAATGTAGTGGAAGGTTATCGAAGTGGTCATAACGAGGCGGTCTTGAAAACCGTTTGTCCTTGCGGACACGTGGGTTCGAATCCCACACCTTCCGCCAGCGGCAATTGCCGCAAATGAGCATCGCATCCAGTTATGCGATGCTTTTTTATTTTCTGTATTGCCCAGACAGCACGATATTTATGATTCGTTTCCGGCGTATTCATAAACGTGAAAAGAGGATGAAATATTTTTAGGCGTTTGCGGATCTGCAAATGCCTAAAAATATAGATGAAAGGATATTGATTTTTTTGTAATCCTTTTGTATAATTATGGAGAATACAGTTAGTTTAAAGCGGACCGCTCAATGTAAGGTGAATTTGGTCAGCTTAAATTCCTTTACACTGTATTCTGTAACTTTAATGGAGGGAATAAAATGAAAAAGCGTATTTTGAGTTTGCTGCTAACCATTTGTATGGTCTTGCCCGTATTCCAAGTGATTTTGTCGGCAACAGACCAAACGAGCGATGAATCTGCCTTCGGTGAGTTGAATCTTATAATCAAACAACCGTTGGCCGCTGCCAACAAAGAATTTAAGGCGGAATTGTACCGTGAAGGGAACAGCGTTCCTGAATATTCAACCATCCTTTCGGGGAGTGGTGCTTCTGATGTTATTGGAAGTATTTCCGGAATTGTAAGCGGAACATATTTGCTCAGACTGACAGCACCGAATCATATACCGTATGAGCAGGAGCTTGCGTTTCAGAATGACGGTGTGAATCTTACATTATATAATTCAATGTCTGTCAATGATGAACGCGGCGATGATTTATCAAAGTTTGGAGTTATAGCGATCGGTGATGTGAATGGCGATGGCAGGATTGACGACATGGATGCGGAAGCCGTAACGGACGCGATTGAAAGAAATGACGAAAAGTATGACTTGAATGGCGACGGAAAGACGGATCTTACCGATCTTACATATGTTGTACGGAATTATACGGATAAAAATATTGCGGCTGTTCCGATGCATACAGTGTCTTCCATCGCTTTGCAGGCAGCTGTAAATGCTGAAGTGAACGAGGATACTACGAAAGCGGTCGTACAGAATGCACTTGGAGAGAGTGTTACAGCGGATGTCAGAGACGTTCTTCTCACCACATCGGAAAATTATGTCAGCCTTTCTCCTAAAACTGACGCGCCTATAAGTGAAGAAAATCCAGTTGAAGTGACATTTTCCCTTGACGATAACCAGTCTAATACAGATCATGGAGATTTAGTAGAAAATACAAAGGTTGAGGCGGTTACAATCGTTCCTCCGGCCAATTCCAAAAACCTGATTACTGAAGGTTTAATGACTATTGAATGTGTGGACGAGGACGGAGTAGAGATGCTTATCAAGGCACCGTTATCTGAGTTCAGTGCACGTCCTGCAGCGCGCGTTCGTATGTTTTCGGTTCGTGCTTCGTCTGACAGACCGAAGGAAGTACTTGTAGAGGGCGACGGCACTATTGTTATAAATATTGGTAAAAGAGTTGCCATAAAAAAGGTGACAATACAAGTAACGGGCACAACAGACGGAAAGCTTGCGGATATTGCTAAGGTAGAATTTTTGGGAGATTTTGAAGAACGTATTCCCGAACCGACTCTTTCCATACCGCAGATAGATGAGAGTAGCATTACGAATACTGAAGGAGAACATAAGCAAGTTACGGTTGCATGGGACAGACAGACCAATGTTACCGGGTATGAGGTTTCCATTTCCGGTAAGGGTTATTCCAAAACCGGCGTTACGTCTTCCACAAGCTATACGTTCCCTGCTGATTCCTTTAACGGCTCCCCTGCTGCTTTTGAAGATTATACCATAATGGTGCGCTCCATAAACGGAGATTGGAAAAGCGGTTGGTCGGATCCCGTCGTTTATACCATTAAATGTGTATCGAAACCGAAAAAGCCGGAGTATTTGAGCGTTACTCCCGGGGTTCAATCATTGAAGGTTAGCTGGCGCGCTCTATACGATACGCAGACCTGGTCTTTGTTTTACAAATCAGAGGCGGAAGAAAGTTATACGGAAATCAAAAATCTTTCATCGCCTTCCTATACGCTGACTAATTTGACCGCTGGCATAAAATACACATTCTATGTAGTGGGGCATAATATAAACGGTTCCAGTCCGGCGTCTGCCTTGGCAGAAGGTGTGCCGCAAACGGCTACCGGAGTTGAAATGCCGAAATATAAGCTAATAAATACAGATGCCGAAAATGGATATGCTATGACGCATATTAGCAGTATTGAAGGCGTAAGCAATAAAAGCTATACAATTTATAAAAGTGATGGCTCAACTGTGACAAATTCTTCAGCTACGGCGGAAGATTGGAAGGCTGTAGCCGACAATGATCCGTCCAGTTACCTTTATATCAACGACTGGGACAGCGGTGTTGTGTATGCCAATTTCCGGGGACCGATTGTGCATCTGGATGCGAAATATACAGTTGATACGATACGCATTGCTCCGAGTGAAGGCGCTTCTGTATATGCAAATGGTGCCAGGATTGGCTATAAAGACGAAAACGGTCAGATAAAAACGGTGGACGCCGATTTTTATACAAAGTTTGATTCCCAGAACAGGCGTTATCACGAAATCATCATGCGCACCCCGGTACATTCTGATTATTTTGAAATTCGTCTCACTACAGGGTATTCCCGCGGCATAACTTTGTCGGAAATGAAACTATACGTATATGACAGCCTTGAAGACGATGTGGAAAACCTGTTTGCAGACGACATGAGAACGTATCTCAAGGATGGCGTAACAAAAGAGCAGATTGAAGAATTGGTGGATCGTGCCAATACGCCCGATGCAGTCAGCGGAGAGCTGCATCCGCACCGCGCTACAATCCTTACAGATTTGAACTATGCTTTGCAGTTTTTGGAGGATGGCTCATGCGCGGAAGTTATAAAGGTTGACACAGATGTAACGTCCAAAAACGACGGCCATCTTGGGTTTGCGCAAGCGCTTTCCGACAATCAGCCGCTTGGATATGTTGCAGCAGCGAATGACACTGTTGTAATATACGTATCAAGCGCTGCAAAAAAAAGAGGAACGGCTACAAATCTTAACCTTGTTGTAACGCAGTATCATCCGGAGGTTAGCTCCTGGTCGAGAAATGTGCAGGCTTTGCTTGCCGGCAGAAATGAAATTCAAATTCCGGCAATTACATCCGCTGTGAAGGAAAAAGGCGGCTCCCTTTACATCCAGTATACGGGAAATCCGGGTGCGGAGGAATATGATATCCGTATTTCCGGTTCGGCATACAAAATACCGATGCTGAATGTGGACGGTTTGAATGGGGATGCACGTGCGGAAGCAATAAGCACATATGTAAATGAACTCAGAAACTATGTAAGTGAGATTGAAGCCCGTCATAATGAGATTCATTTGAACAGCTCCAACGACAGCACAGCATATGCGTATACTGCACAGGAATGTTTCTTCAATTCCACCGAGATCGTTATGGATAATATATTCTTCAGTTTCCCCGCAACGCAGGTTTGGCAAGGGATCAATAATGATGCGTCAAAAACCGCGGATGAGGAACTGAACGATGCGATTGATGCCATTGAGCAGGAAATTAAACTGTTCTATCAATTCAAAGGCTTGAATGAGAATGTGGGAGAAACAGACACCGACCGGTTCCCGAACAGGCGGCTCAATATCCGGTATCATCAGATGTTTACCGGAGCATTCATGTATGCCGGCGGCAAACATATCGGAATTGAATATGGAAGCGTTGGCGGGTTGTTTGATACCAGTCCCATACAAACCGACGAGAAGGGGCAGAAGCTGTCCGGCAGATACAGCGGATGGGGGATCGCCCATGAGATCGGTCACTGTATTAACTCAGCGGCATACCAGAGAGTGGAAGTTACAAATAACGTATTTGCATCATTGGCACAAACGGATGAAACAAACAAAACATTCCGCGGCGCTTATGGTACTTCCAGCGATAACAGCTATGATGCGATTTACAAAGCTGTAGTTTCCGGAACGACCGGTCACACCGGAAATGTCTTTGTACAGCTTGCGATGTATTGGCAGCTTCATCTTGCGTATGATAACGGATACAGCTATAAATTTTATGATTCCGTAGAAGCGCAAAAGGAAAACCTGTTCTATGCGCGTCTGGATTCTTATATGAGAAACACAGCGAAGGCGCCCCAGACGGAGATTCCTCTGACGCTTAACGGAACTTCCGATAATAATTTTATGCGCGCTGCCTGTGCAGCTGCCGAAAAAGATATCCTCTTCTTCTTTGAGGCATGGGGACTTTCTCCGGACGATAACACGAGAGCGTATGCAGCTCAATTCGAAAAGGAAACGCGCAAGATTCAGTATATTGACGACGACAGCCGTTTGTACCGTATGGAGTCGGGCGAGGGTATGAGTGCCGGAACGGCTGTTTCAGCTAATATAGTCAATGCAGAGAACAGTAGAATCAATAGTAATAAGGTTAAATTTTCTCTGAGTAACAACAATACCGCGGATAACGCAATGCTGGGATATGAAATTACCAGAAACGGCAAGGTTGTGGCGTTTGTAAGAGCTGATAAGACGGAATATATTGATATTATTGCGACTGAAAACAATAAGGCGTTTGTGTATACCGTTACCGGAATAGACAGAATGCTGAATAAAACAGAAACGGTTGTACTTAATGAAGTGAAGGTTTGCCATGATGGCGCAATTGACAAATCTGCGTGGACTGCCAGTACAAACATGACTTCCGTGAAAGATGCGGTGGTTGAAAAGGACGATAATGACCCCGAAAGCGGAAGCGTTTCTGGAAATGTTATACCCGGAGTGGAAAAAGTGTCGGCTATAGGCACTGCGATCGACAACGATACAGCAACGGTATATTACGGAACAGCCGGAACCGGAAGCAACCGTCCTTATGTAAGTTTGTATCTTGGAAGGGTTGAACAGGTTACTGCGGTTAAGATTACTCCTGCGGCAGAAAACTATGATGGTGATGCTTCGGACAGAATATCTCCTTCTGATTTGTATAAGCATCGCATATTCGGCTATAAAGTGGAGATTAGCCTTGACGGAGCCAACTGGACTGTTGTAAAGGAAGGTAATGCATATACGGGCAGTGCAGCCAACCCTGATTCCTGGGTAGAGCAGGATGATGTTATATATAACGATGATGGATCTTATACGCTGTATTTCAATAAAACGCAGGACGACGGGACCATGGATCCGTTTATGTACACGTACGATGCGTCTTATATCAGGATTACGGCGACAAATATGTCCGGAATCGCTATTGCTGAATTGGATGTTCTCGGACCTACAAGCGACAATGTGGAACTGATCCAATCCGGTTTTGGCAGATTGACAGAGGACTTTGTTTACAGCGAGGGAACAGACGATGCTGGAAATGCGTATAAAATTCCGGCGGGAGCCGTTGTTTTCTACGGAGCGTATAAAGGCGATCCCTCGTATAACGTAGTGGAACTGCGGGATCAGGATAACGTTATTTTAGGCGGAAGCCAAATTATATTGGCAGATGTTCCAGAAAAGGGCGCTCTCGGTGAAACGTCAGACGGAAGATGGTTCTTCTGGTTTGAGACGGAGGAGGAACTGGCGCAGCTTGCAAATCTGAAAACCGTTCAGGGAGAGCTTTACAGAGTAGATAACGCTACAACGCTGGAAGGTCAGCGTATGACGAGCAATACGCTCCACTTTACTTTGCCTGATGTATATCCGGAAATTAAAATTACATCGGAAGCGACAAATGTTAGACATTCTGCTGGTGCGATACAAGAAAATGAACGTGAGTATGCTGTCTATTCTGCTTTGCCGTATTCCATGCGAAGCGCAATCCAGACAGAAGAAATGCAGCCGCAAACGGTTCTTTCTGCAGGGGATAATAAAGTTGCATTCACATCGAATCTGGCTGATCTGTCTGTTGCAATGCATACTACGGTAACACTTGAAAACATAGACGAGAATACAGGTGTGCTTGTAGAGTGGAACGAAACCAACGAGGATATTTACCGAACCTATCGTTACAGTGATGGTAAGCTGAATATTTACGCTGTAGCAAAGCGCGGATATCTTGACAATACGATAAGCGGAACTATTTCACTGAATGAATTTTCTCCGGCAGGAAAAGTAGACGTGACGTTCAGCACGGACCGTCTTGAACAGATTGGTATAAACTTAATGCTAACGGAACATGCGTTTGCATCATCTGCTGTGTTGACGTTGGGTGAAGCGGAGCTGAAGCTGGGAGATGTGGACGGAAACGGCAGAATCACGCCTGCGGATGTAACATATCTGCGACTGATGCTGGCGGGCAAGCTTCCGGAAGGAGAAGTGCCCACCGACGCACAGCGTGCGGCTGCTGATGTAGATGGAAACGGCAGGATTACGCCTGCGGATGTAACGCAGCTGCGGCTTATGCTTGCCGGCAAAAGCTGACGGATAGTCATTCTCTCATAAACTAAAAAAGAGCACCCCCATGTGATATGTGCTTCCAAAAGTGTCAGACTTTTGAGGTGCATATCATCCGGGGGTGTTTTTTTATATCTGCAATTCTATTTCGTGTTGTATCTGGTTCAGTTTTTGAAGTATGGCAGGTTAGTCTTCCACAGATATTACGGATACAGGGCAGCTGTTTTCCGCACGCTTTGCGTTGTCTACGTTATCTTTTGTTACTTCACCGTATACTTCGGCAAAGCCATCTTCGGCTATCCGAAATACCTCCGGACAGATATCCGGGCAAAGTCCGCAGCTGATGCAGCCATCGCGATCAATTGTAGCATTCATAATATAGAATTCAACCTCATTTCCAAATTCCGGCACGGTGTATTTCATGCCTGTCAGAGTCAGTATGCCCCATGGCTGTAAAAATATTCCCGCATAAAAAGAAGAGACACTTTGTAAAGTGTCTCTTCTTATGTTTTAATAGATCCCAGATCTTATTTCTTATATTCTGTGTCAGCCATTACGTTGCCGTCTTTGTCCAAAATTTCAATGATAATAGACTCACAGCTGGGAACTGCTGTCTGTACAGAAGAAAGCATGGTTGCGTATTGGGACTCCATAGAATCCAAAGCAGTTTGTGCATTATCTTTGGTAATCAGGTCAGATTCATAGGAATAGGAGAATACCAAAGAATTGTCCCGTGCAGTGCATTTGATGGTCATGCCATCAATAGCCGCTGCATCCAGCGCTTTTTGCTGCTCTTCAGCATATTCAGCAAGCGCGTTGCTGTCCTTGGAGGAGCATCCAACGAAGATGCACATGGAACAAAGAAGGAGAACCATAGAAAATGCAAGAATTTTTTTCATTTTTAAAATCCCTTCATAAAAATATATTTCAAATCCCCGCAGGGGAATTTGCTTAAATTTTCGTGTATATTATAGCATGCAAATAAACAGCTTGCAACTATTTTATGAATATATTATAAACAAAAAATATTTTTTTATAATATATATATAAGTTAAAGTGCACAATAATAATTTTTGCATAAAGGCGTCTTTTAATCATATGCAAGCAATGTGCAGGTTTATTCCGATTTTATTGTCTCCTTTATGCAGGTGGAACTGTAGTGAAGCGCAAAAAAGAAAAGGCTCCCCCACCCAAGGAAGCGTTGTAGTGTTAGCTGTAACGGAATAACAATCCCCCAGTTTCCGTTTCGCGGAGCCATGCCCAGGTGTTCCCTTTGCTGGGGGCAAAAGTAGTTGGAGCATTAACGCTGCAAGTCGACAATTCCTTTTACTTTAAATTCGTAAAGCCTATTTCAGCTTACATAAGTTCTGAGTCAAATAAAAAACGCCCCTTATGATAAAGAGGCGTTTTAAACGAATTTGCTGGCAGCCGCAAGCTGCTTAATCTAAAATGAGAGACGGAGCAGAATATACGCGGGCTTTCAACTCTTGATCCAACTGATACAAGCCCTTTGCGTCTGTGCCGAATAACTGATATTTTTTAATCAGATCTCCTGCATTTTTTTCTTCTTCAGCCTGTTCCTTGATAAACCAGTTGAGAAATTCCATTGCACGGTAGTCATGGATTTCGTTTGCCGCTGCGAAAATTGTATGAATAGATTCGGTAACAGTTTTTTCATGCTCCATTGTTTTTTTCAGCGGTGCGTCAAAGGAAGCATAATTTTCCGCAGGTGCGTCTATGGGCAGCAGTGTAACTTTTTCACCGTTGTTCATTAAATATGTACGCATCAGCATTGCATGATCCCGTTCTTCCTGCGCCTGAATTTCAAACCAGTTCTGGAAGCCTTCGAGCCCTTCATCTCCGTAGTAATTTGCCATATCCAGATACAGATATGCCGAATAGAATTCCTTCATAATCTGCTCGTTAAGCAAATTTTTTACTTTATTATCCATAATCTTTCTCCTTTATATAATAATATATTTTTGATTTATTATAGTACTGCATCTGCGCCCGGACTGTGATAAAGTCACAAATCTTTTATATGTCTTACTGATTCGCAATTTCCCGCAGCTTCTTCTCATTCAGCAGACGAACACATCCGCGGGACAGCTCGATCCATCCTTCATCCCGGAAATATTTCAGCATGCGGGTGATTACTTCCCGGGCAGTGCCCAAATCCCGCGCCAGCCATTCATGGGTTACATGCAGCTCTGCTGTGCTTTCATCAGCGGCCCGCTCCAGCAATGCGCCTGCCAGACGGCTGTCCAAGCTTTTGAATAAAATCTGTTCCAATGTCCACATTACGTTGGAAAAACGGGATGCCATTAGTTCATTTGTATAGTTTGCCATAAGCGCCGATTCTCGGGACAGGCGGTCATATAATACAGGCGGAAGGACGAACGCATCGGTATCTGTTTCCACTTCAATTTGGATATCAAATTGAATGTTGCGCATAATGCAGGCGGCAGAAAAGAGGCAAATGTCCAACTCGTATAGCCGATACAGTGTGATTTCTTTACCGCCTTCCGAGAGGATCAGCGCGCGCAGTTGTCCGGTTTGAATCAGGAGCAGCCCCATACATTGTCTGTCTTTGGTTGCAATTGTGTCACCCTTGCGGAAATGCTGTAATACACAAGATTTTGTCAATTTTTTTTGATGCTCTGGTTCCAACTTATCCCAAAAGGGGAAAAAATCCTGCAGCGCCGGTTTGATCTGACTCATAGCATTCCTTTCACAGTGTAAAATCCAACGACTGATTCTTTACTTTCGTTTTTTCTCGCTGAAAACAATCAAAACGTCCTGTTCGGTCAATACTTCAGCCGGCGAAACAGGGATTATAAATTTATCCCCCCTTCGAACTGCCAATACGATCACATTATACTTGCGGCGGATGTCTGACTCCTGAATTGTCTGGTTCAGCCATTCGTCCATTGGATGCATTTCTGTGATTGTATAGAATTCGGAATCGTCCAGTATATCCATAATATTGGGACTTGCCAGCCGGCGTGCCAATTTTGCGCCGATTTCATGTTCCGGTAAAATGACTTCGTCTGCACCGATGCTTTCCAAAATCTTTTTCTGCCGCAGGTTACGTGCTTTCACAATAACATGTTTTGCGCCGTTTTCTTTTGCAATCATGGTTGCAATTTGCGATGCTTCAAAATCATTGCCGACGGCAAGAACAATTACGTCAAAATTGCCCAGCCCCAGTCGTGCCAGTGCATTTTCGTCCGCAATATCCGCACGGACTACATGGGTGGCATATTCTGTGGCAAGCTGTAATTTTGCTTCGTCCCGGTCGCATGCTAAAATATTAACGTCCAGTTCTGAGAGGGTTTGTATAATGCTCATACCGAAGTGACCCAATCCAAGAACTGCAAAATTTTTATTATTTTTTTTGTTTGCCATAGTAAACTCCGTTTTGCCCCGTAGGGGAGATAATATTTAACCGATAATTACACGTTCCGACGGCAGACCGATGCTGTTATCCCCTGCGCGCAGTTTTTTATTCAATGCGACTACTACCGTGATTGGACTGAGCCGCCCGATATACATGCAAATAATGAGAACAATTTTCCCGGCGTCAGACAGATGGGAGGTGATTCCTGTTGTTACACCAACAGTACCCGCAGCCGAGCAGGTTTCAAATAGTAAGTCTAAAAATGTGTGCGGATACGGATTGTTCAGTTCTGTAAAATGCAGCAGTACGGTAGAAAGGAACACCACTGACAGCATGATGGAAACGACGCTCAATGCCTTTTGCAGCAGATCCAGCGGGAACGAGCGACCGAATGCTTCTACTTTGTTTCTGCCACGGATTACGGAAATCATAGATACAATGATAACGCCAACAGTAACCGTTTTGATACCTCCTGCGGTGCCGGCGGGGGATCCGCCGATCAGCATGAGTATACAGGAAAAAAACTGGGAGATTTCCGTCAGTCCGTCCTGTGGGATCGTATTGAAGCCGGCGGTGCGCAGTGTTACCGATTGAAATAGGGAAGTCTGGATTTTTTCCCAGATCGGCATGCCGCCCAGCGTGCGTGGGTTAGACCATTCCACAATCAAGAAAAAGACAGCACCGCTTGCAATCAAAATGATGGTAACGGTCAATGCAATTTTGCTGTGCAGACTGAACCGCCGCAGACGAACGCGTAGGGAGCGCTTGGGCTTGCTATGCAGGATTTTCACAATTTCTTCCCAAACAGTAAAGCCGATGCCGCCTGCAATAATCAATACCATTATGATAAGATTGATGGGAATGTTTCTTTGAAACGGCATCAGTCCTTCCGGTCCGATGTTGTCAAATCCGGCGTTGCAGAAAGCGGAAATTGCGTGGAAAACACCTTGTCCTAACGCGCGCGGGATAGACATGGAACCGCTGATCCAAAAGGAAAGCGCCAGCAAAAGCGCGCCGACTATTTCAAAGAAGAGGGTTATCAAAACAACATTCCGTACCAAACGCACCATGCCGCCGATACTTTCCTGATTGAAAGAAGCCTGAATGGTTTGCCGGCTTCTCAAGGAGATTTTCCGGCGGATCAAAACCATAGCAATTGTGATCAGAGTCATAAATCCAAGCCCACCGGCCTGAATCAGCAAAAGAATAACCACTTTTCCAAACACAGTCCAGTGTGCCATCGTATTGACAACAATCAATCCGGTAACGCAGTTGGCAGAGGTTGCGGTAAACAAAGCATTGATAAAGCCAATACTTTCCCCGGATCTGCTGGCGGCGGGAAGGTTCAGCAAAAGTGCGCCGATGAAGATCATACAGGCAAATCCTGCCATGATTGTTTGAGAGGCTGACAAATGAAATGTGCGTTTTTTCAAGGTTCTACCGAACATGAAATGCCCTCTTTCATGCATATGATGTATTACGTTCATATTGTATCACATTTTGATAGTTCCAGTCAATGGAATCCATGTGATAAATGTGTGAAGAAACAGGGAAAGAAAAACGACAAAAGGCTGTTAAATCTAAGCTCCCCCCAGCAAAGGGAGGTAGCGCAGTTCCAACATAAAAAGGCTCCCCTGGTAAAAGGAGGTAGCGCATGGCTCCAATATAAAAAATGGCTCCCCCCAGCAAAAAGGAGCCATTACGGCAAAGCCACATTAAACTTTATAAGCCTCCCTTGTGCAAAGGGAGGTGGCGGCCAAGCGTAGCGATGCCGTCGGAGGGATTGTCTACTATACCGCCGATTTGCAGATCCTGCAAAATGATCGTATTACAATCCCTCACCCGCTTCGCGGGAGCTCCCTTTGCACAAGGGAGCCTTTTATATTGGAGCGCAGTATGCCATCTCCCTACAGAGCCTTTTTACATTAGGTGTCACATTGGCGCTTTTCTTTTTTTACAGCCCGCTTCAAAACCAGAACAACAGCGGTTCCAATCAAAGGGAAGAGTGCGGCGATCAGCATACCTGCTTTGAATCCGATCTGTTCCGAAGACAGATTTTCTGTAAGGGAAGCCGCCCACTCGCTTTGGGATACTGCGTCTGTGATACTGCCGAGCAGCTGTGGTGCAATGGATCCGCCCAGATCGCCTCCTGCCGCAAGCAGTGCATATACTGCCACACTGGCGTTTGGAACCGCCTGGGCTGTATAAATTAAAGTGCCCGGCCATAGCATGGATACGCAGAATCCTGTAAATATGCAGGCAAGCAGACCGACAACAGGGATGGGAGAAATAGCTGCCGTTATGTAACAGAAAAAGGCTCCTGCAAAACCAAGCAGCAAAAACTTTGCGATATTTTTCCCGTATTTTGCGTACAGCGTTCTGCCCAGTCCCAGCATAATGGCAAACACGGCGACGCCGAAAACATCGCCCCATAATTTGGGAATGCCCAAAGCCGATTCCAGATAGCTTGAACACCACTGGGTCATGGTGTTTTCACTGGCTCCCCCCAGAAAGATACATGCAATGCACAAGATTAAAACCGGATTTTTAAACAGTTTTGCCGTTCCTGCACTGCTTTGTGAGGTGGGCAGTTCGGGAATGTGTGCACACATGAAAAGGATAAAAGCTGTCAGCGGTATACTGATCCAGATAAATACAAGGATATACCACACCTCTCTTCCAAACAGGTGCAGATATAGTGTGCTCAGCAGCACCACTGCCGCAACGCCCCATGCATATATGGAATGGGCGCGGCTCATATCCCGTTCCGGATTTTCAGAAGGAAGCGCTGCAATTACAGGACTGATCAGCACTTCGGCAAGTCCGGCGGCAGCAGAAAAGATGACCGTTCCGATTACCAGAAACAAATATGTATTTTCCGGAAACAGCGGCGGCAGTGACCCGTAGATCAGCAACCCTAACACGGTCAGAAGCGGCATGGACCGCACGACTTTCGATATATTAAATTTATGTGCATAAAAGGAAAACAGTACATCCACGCACAGCTGGGTGCAGAAATTGATGAGAACCAGCAGCCCCAGCAGGGTAAACGAGATTCCGTAAAGATCGTGGAATGTGATAAAAAGCAGGGGGGATATGCTTGCCACCGCGGCCATGGATGCATTGGACATATAACAGGCAAGTCTTGTAACAGCAGGATTTTGCGTCATGATGGGGATGCTCCTTGTTTGTGATCCGGTACGGGAGAGGGAAGAATGGTGCCCCCGACTTCCGGTTCCCTTATTTTAGCATATCCTGTCTGAAAATCAACTGTCTTTTGCGAATATAACGCAGTAAACATTGACTTTGTACCGCCTGTCCGATATAATGAGAACAGTACATTTGAATTTGGGAGAACGAATATGCGAGATTACTACAAGCTGAGTGAACTGCCTTATCTTGAAACGCACAGACGGACAATGCAGACTTCCAGTTTTGACCGGAACGCGGAAAATGCGGATTTCAACCAGTTTTTATATCAGGATGCAGATGGCTCTATGGTGCTGTTTGACGAACACGGTAAAGGATGCATTAAAAGCATCTGGGTTGCGAACGCTTCTGAAGAAACCACTGTTTCTTTTTATTTTGACGGAAGCGATACGCCCCGGTACACTACAACAATGTTCGGATTTTTTAACAATGCTGTGCCGGAACTGTCCGGCGCGGGCAATACCTATGAAGAACGGGGACATTATGATGAAGCGGACTGCCGTGCGGGGAACTTCTTCATTCCTATTCCCTTTGAAAAAGGTCTGAAGATTACAGCAGTCGGCAAGCTGGATAATGTGTATTACCATATCATGTATGAGAAATTTGACGGCGATACGGATATGAGCACAGTAGGCGGCAGAAGCGATGCGTTTCTGCGGGCGTTTGCAGGAGAAGCGCCGGTGCAGAAAACCTATACATATGAAAAGACGCTTACCCTGACTTCCATGTACACCAACGTGTATAAAGCGGAGCAGCCGGGTACAATTACAGCGTTTACAGTAACCGCGCCTGCGGATGCGGATCTTAGTAAGATTCAGGTGGATATTTCCTGGGACGGTGAAAAAATATCCCAGGTGGCAACGCCCCTGCTGCATATGTTTTCCCAGCCTTTCGGATTTACAGAAGTGCATTCCCATGCGCTGGATGTGCACATGGAAGGCGATCAGATTGTAATGTCCCTGTATCTGCCCATGCCTTTCTGGAAATGCGCAGATATTACCCTTGTAAATCTTGACACGGAATCTCCCGCCGAGCTTACCCTAAAGCTTGCTGTGGAGGAGAATACATATCCTAAAAAGGAAGCAGGATATTTCCACGCAGATTTCCGCAAGGGTATTACAGAATTGTTTGACGATTGGCTCATCGGAGAATTTTTCGGACGCGGTCACGTTGTGGCGGTGATGCAGACCTGTCACGGCGGGCAGTACTGCGAAGGTAACGAGCACTTCTTTATAAACGGTGCGCGTACGCCGCAAATTAACGGTACTGGTACGGAGGACTTTTATCTGGGCATCTACTGGCCCAATACAAAGTATGATTCTCCCTGTGCGGGCTGCATCAATGATGTTTATTTAATGAATGATTGTACGGTGAAAGGCTCCTTTAAATATCCTGCCGGATATTATCGGTTCCTTCACGATATGCCTATCAGCTTTGTGGACGGAATTCGCTTGTCTATCCAGCACGGGGCTGTGGGACAGACCTATTCCGACTATTCCAGCCTGTGTCTATCCTATCGGCAGCCGGACGGACTTTTTACACAAACGGACTTTATTTATGTGGGAAGTCCCCGGTCCAGAGCACAGCATGGCTATACCAGTGACAGTGCCGAAGCAGTATCTCTCACGGCGAAACTGGAAAGCGAGCGGAAAGCGCCTGTGCTGCAAAAAGAAGGTTTCGCGCATAAAGCGGGAAAGATTCGGTTTGAAGTGGCAATTGCACCGGAAAACGACGGCGTTTGTCTCCGCCGCCTGTACGATCAAACGCTGTCTCCCCAGATGGGCGTTGTTTCTGTTGACGGTGTGCCGGTAGGCGACTGGTACAATCCGGGATATAATGAAGCAACCGCTTTTGCCGACAATGATTTTTATATTCCTGCGGCGCTCTGCGCAGGAAAGGAAATGCTGCAGATTGAAATAGACGTACCGAATGTATATTCTGATTTTGAATATACTGTATTTTCCATACGGAAGGTATAAAGACATAAAATAAAATTGGATTTGACCATAATTCTTATGGAAATATTCCATTGACAAAAAACGATTTTCAGTATAAGCTATAGACAGTACCGAATAACGCTTTTTATTACTGACGGACGGCGGGAATACCGCTGGTGGAGTTTACCACATGAAGTAAAAAGCGGTGTGCCGACCGTCTGGGCAGTCTCTCAATATGGAGACTGCCCTTTTTGTATAAGTTTATACGGAGTAAAAGTTTTCTTCGGTAAAGGAAAAATTCAACACTGCCCTTGGTGAACGGAATTTACATACGGCGCGCTAACTTTGTACGGTCCCTCAAGTAAAGGAAATTTCCGCGCAGTACTCTAACTCTGAAAGGCTTCCCCCCCAGCAAAGGAAGATGGCTGCCTCAAAACTTTTCCACATAAAGCCCCCCCTTGTGCAAAGGGGGGGGGCACGGCAAAGCCGTGACGGGGGGATTGTCTGCTATACTGCCGATTTGCAGATCCTGCAAAATAATAGCATAGACAATCCCTCACCCGCTGTGCGGGAGCTCCCTTTGCTGGGGGGAGCCTTTAGAGGATTTTGCTGTGTGGAAGTTCCCTTTGCTGGGAAAGCGAGGGAAGCTGTGTCGTACCGAGCCCCTTTATTGGGGGGTGTGGGGAGCCTTTGCACAGTGGCTGTGAGAGAGCTTCGCAAGCCTCCTCCAGTAAAGCGAGGAGGCTTGCGAAGGTTAGTATAAATTGCTCTATGCCCCATGGGAGGCTGGTGAAAGATAACAAAAATAATAGATTCAGGGAGGAATCAATATGTTCACAAATTTCAATGAAGGCGTCTGGAATGAAAAAATTGATGTGCGAGATTTTATTCAGAAAAATTACACCCCCTATACAGGGGACGCGTCTTTCTTGGCTGAACCGACACAAAGAACCATTGGATTGAAGGAAAAACTGGACGCGCTTCTTGTGCAGGAGCGGGAAAAAGGCGGCGTATTGGATATTAAAACAGACACAGTATCCTCCCTTTTAAACTATGCTCCTGGTTATTTAGATCAGGAAAATGAACTGATCGTGGGATTGCAGACGGATGCACCGCTCCGCCGGGGCGTCAACCCGTTCGGCGGAATTAAAATGGCGCGGGAAGCCTGCGCCGCATACGGGTATACGCTTTCCGATATTGTGGAAGATGAATTTCAGTACCGAACCACGCATAACGACGGCGTATATCGGGTTTATACAGAAGAAATGCGCAACGCCAGACGCTGTGGTATTATAACAGGACTGCCGGATGCATACGGTCGCGGCAGGATTATCGGAGACTACAGAAGGGTTGCACTGTACGGTATAGACAAGCTGATCGAGGAAAAACAGAAGGATAAAAAAGCGGTAGGCGAGGGAACTATGGATGTAGACAGCATCCGCCTGAGCGAAGAACTGTATCAGCAAATCCGATTCCTCGGATATCTGAAGGATATGGCTGCTCTGTACGGCTGCGATATTTCCGGTCCCGCAAAAAATGCCCGGGAAGCAGTGCAGTGGGTATATTTTGGATATTTGGGCGCAATCAAGGAGCAAAACGGCGCTGCCATGAGTCTCGGCAGAGTGTCAACCTTTTTGGATATTTATATTGAACGGGACATTCGGGCAGGTATTCTTACGGAAGAAGGCGCCCAGGAACTGATTGATCAGTTTGTTATGAAGCTGCGTATGGCGCGGCATCTGCGCACGCCTGCATACAATGAGCTGTTTGGTGGGGATCCCATGTGGATTACCGAAGCAGTCGGAGGCATGGGCGAGGACGGACGGACACTGGTTACGAAAACTTCCTATCGTTTTCTGCATACTCTGCATAATCTGGGTGCCGCACCGGAACCGAATCTTACGATTTTGTGGTCCAATCGGTTGCCCGATTCTTTCAAAAAATACTGCGCGTCCGTATCCTGCGGCACCTGCGCAATTCAATATGAAAATGATGATCTCATGCGTCCGTATTACGGGGACGATTATGCGATTGCATGCTGCGTTTCCGCAATGCGGGTGGGTAAGGATATGCAGTTCTTCGGCGCACGCGCCAATCTGGCAAAACTGCTGCTTCTGGCGCTCAACGGCGGACGAGATGAAATGAAAAATATTCAATTAGGTCCTGTATCGGAGCCTTATCCGGATGAAGTGCTGGATTATGATGCGGTTTGCGAGCGATTGGATCTGTACCGTGACTGGCTTGCGAAAACTTATGTTAATACGATGAATGTCATTCACTATATGCATGATAAGTATGCCTATGAGAAAACCCAGATGGCGCTTCATGATACCGATGTACATCGGTATATGGCATTCGGTGTTGCAGGGCTAAGCGTGTTGGCGGATTCCCTTTCTGCAATCAAATATGCCCGCGTAAAATGCGTGCGGGATGAGAGTACCGGTCTAATCTGTGATTTCATTGTAGAAGGGGAATATCCTGCATATGGCAACGATGATGACCGGGTGGACAGCATTGCAGCCGGACAAATCGAACTGTTCCACAAGGCACTGCAGCAGCATCCTTTATATAAGAATGCAGAGCATACTCTGTCTGTTCTAACGATTACTTCCAATGTGGTGTACGGTAAGAAAACCGGTTCCACGCCGGACGGCAGAAAAGTCGGAGAGGCATTTGCACCAGGCGCAAATCCTATGCATGGAAGAGAAAAGAACGGTGCAATTGCCGCGCTGAACTCTGTAGCGAAAATTCCGTATGCCCATTGTAAAGACGGCATTTCCAACACCTTCTCCATCATTCCGGATGCGCTGGGTAAAACCGAGCAGGAGCGGTATGCAAATCTGTGTGCTATGCTGGACGGATATTTCGGACAGGGGGCGCATCATTTGAATGTGAATGTAATGAATCGGGAAATGCTCATAGAGGCTTACAACGATCCGGATAAATATCCCAATTTGACGATCCGCGTGTCTGGCTATGCTGTCAATTTCCATAAGCTGAGCAGGGAACAGCAGCGTGAGGTAATCCAGCGCACCTTCCATCATGCGGTGTAAGGAGAATGCTGTGTCTGAAAATAAAGGACGGATCAACGCTTTTCAAACCTTTGGTACTTTAGAGGGACCGGGCATTCGCTTTGTGGTCTTTTTCCAGGGATGTGCCCTGCGGTGTGCGTATTGTCACAATCCGGAAACATGGAATCTACAGGAAGGGTCTTTGTATACTGTAGATGAAGTTATTGCAAAAGCATTGCGGTGCAAACCCTATTTTGGTGATGCGGGCGGGATTACTCTGTCCGGCGGTGAGCCGCTGCTGCAAAGTGCGTTTGCTGCCGAACTTTTGCGGACGGCAAAAGCAAAGTCTTTGCACACTGCCATTTGTACGGCGGGTTCGGCTGATTTGGACGGTGCGCGCGCTGTACTTCAATATACGGATCTTGTGATTGCAGATTTGAAATTTACCACGGACGGGGATTATGTGAAGTATTGTAAGGGAAATCTGCAAACGGTGCTACGCTTTTTGCAGTTGACGGAGGCGATGCATCGTCCGCTGTGGATTCGTCAGGTGATTGTACCGGGAATCAATGATAAGCCTGCGGATGTTGGTGCATTGTGTGCCATAGCAAAGCAGTTTTCCAATGTGGAAAAGGTTGAACTGCTTCCGTTCCGTAAGTTTTGCCTGGAGAAATACGCGGAGATGGGCATTCCGTTTCCGTTACAGGATATCCCGGAGGCGGATGATGCAGTTATGCGTCCTTTGTTAGATGTATTAGACAAATGTATAAAGCCGTAACCCGGAAGACCCATAGGGGATTGTATAAGAAATACTGCCGTTTTGAAAATACTGCAAAATGATAGCAGAAACAATCCCTCACCCGCTGCGCGGGAGCTCCCCGTGCACAGGGGAGGCGTGAATCGGGTGAGGTTTTACGGCGAGATGCATCTTCCATGTACAAGAGCGCCTTGGGGGGGGAAAAGAAACAGCCGGGAATTTTCCCGGCTGTTTCTTTTATTCATTAAAAAATCCTTTTCCTGTGTAAGGGCATTCGTTGACAATGGCAGTATCCATATGGGGGCGTGCCCATCTGACTGCATTTGTAATAATTTTCTGACAGTTGGAATTATAGAAAGAACGGCAAACCTCATGACCGGGCTGGAAGTAAAAGACTCTGCCCATGCCCCGGTAGAAAGTACATCCCGAGCGGAAAATGTTTCCATGCTGGAACCATGAACCGAAAACAAGCTCGTCAGGCTGGGGAATGAAGAAAGGTTCGCTGTACAGTTCCTCGCTTTCCAACTCGAACGAATCCGGAAGTCCCTGTGCAATCGGATGAGACGGAAAAAGATTCCAGACAACTTCCTTCTGATTGTCTCCCCATTTCAGATTGCCTGTACATCCCACAATTGCACGAAACGGCTTGGAGTGATGTGCAGAATGGAGACCGATAAATCCCATACCGCCGCAGTAAACCCGCTGCCGGATTTTTTCTACCAGTGCGTCTTCCACTTCGCCGTGGTGCATGTGTCCCCACCAGATCAGTACATCGGTGTTGTTCAAAACTTCATCGGGCAGTCCCTGATCCGGGTCATCGAGCACACCCACTTTGATTTCCATATCTTCGTTTACAGCGAGAAATTCCCGGATGGTTTCGTGAATGCCCCGGGGATAAAATTCTTTTGCTTCCCCATCTCGTTCGTGGCGGTATTCATTCCATATTGTTACTTTGATTTTGTCAGCCATACGTATCCTCCCAAAGGGTTTATTATTACACTGCGGCTATTATGGCATAAAATGAAGCCAAAGTCAATGCAAATTATTTAAAATAACTGTTTTGCTGTGGAATATGCACAGTCATATTTGAAAAATGATAATCTAATCGTACTGCAAGTTCTCACTTTATAGTCTATATGACCAAATTATATAAAAAACGTTCATTTTATAAAATGAATCTATGGTACATTTCATAAAATGAACGTTTTTCTATGTAGCAGAGCGTTTTCGCTCTGCTTATTGAATTTTTCTTATTATCTGCGCTCGCATCCGCATCCACACCCGAATACGCGGCGGATTCCTCTGCACAGACTGCAATTGCGCTCGCATCCGCATCCGCGTGCTTCACGGGTTTCGTTGTTTTCTTGTTCATAGCTGTCAGCACAGCGGTTCATGTTTCTTCTGCAGCCACAACCACAGCCACATCTGCGGCGCGATTCCTGACGCGTTGCTACAACGCCGCAGCCACAGCCGCAGCCGGTGTTTGATCCGTTATTTATATTTTCCGGCAAGGTTGTAAAGTCGTTATCAAATCCACAACACATTTTTATATTTCCTCACTTATATTTTACTAGTGGGTTACCCCACACTTTCAGTATATGCGAGACATGCATTTTGGTTCTCCCAGTTATGGACTGCACAGATCGGCAGCATGCATAAACAACCCCTCCGAGTTTTGCTGCACAAAACTCACCTCCCCGGGAGGTTGCAAAGCAAACTCCTTCACTGGGGAGGCTTATGAAGTTGGCTGTGCCGTCTCCTTTTACTGGGAGAAAACGATAAATTTGTGTAAGTTTGCGGCGATCTGCCGCTCCGCGATTGACAATACGTGGATCTTTCTGTATAATATTGTCAGCATAAAGTATATATTATGGAAGGAACCGTTATGATACAGAATACCATTTTCACGCCGGCAGATATTCTACTGCCGGATTATGCACCGGATGGGGAAAACTGGAGCAAATGGGCGGTCATTGCTTGTGACCAGTTTACCAGCGAGCCGGAATATTGGCAGGCTGCCGAGCAGGATGCAGCCGGTGCAATGTCTACATTGGGATTGATTCTTCCAGAAGTGTATCTGGGAACGCCTGCAGAGCAGATTCGGGATAGCGAAATTCAGAAAAATATGGGAACGATCTGTGAAAAACTGCACTCTTATCCAGACAGTATGATTTATCTGGAGCGCACGCTGCCGGATGGTAAGGTGCGCAGGGGAATCGTTGGAAAAGTGGATTTGGAGGAATATGATTATTCTCATGCTTCCTGTTCTGCGATCCGCCCAACGGAGGAGACTGTAGTGGAGCGGATTCCCCCCAGAGTTGCAGTTCGGCGGCGTGCCGCTGTGGAGCTTCCCCATGTGATGCTTTTGATGGACGATCCGAAAAATCAGGTGATCGCCCCTCTTGCGGCACAAAAAGCAGATATGAAGCTTTTGTATTCCTTCCCGCTGATGCAGGGCGGCGGATATGCTGCGGGATATCGGATTGCCGGAAATGTGCAGGAGAGATTGCTGGGTGTTCTCGCCGATTATGAAGCACAGCGGCAGGGCAGTGTTGTTTATGCGGTAGGTGACGGGAATCACTCCCTTGCAAGTGCGGCGGCGTACTATGCAGAACTGAAGGATACATTGGGAGCAGAGGCTGCGAAAACACATCCGGCACGGTATGCATTGGTGGAAATCGTAAATCTGTATGATCCTTCTCTCGAATTTGAGCCGATTTACCGGCTGCTGAAAAACTGTGATCCCGCAGATGTGCTCGCGGAACTGGAAAAATCTGCTTCCGGTGCGGGCACTGTCACGGTAGTGACGGGTATAGAAGAGCGTGAGGTGTCTTTGCCCGGCGGACATGCGCTGGACGTAGGATGTCTGCAGATATTTATTGATGGATATATCAAATCCCATCCAGGCGTGGTATGCGACTATATTCACGGGGCAGATTCCCTGCGGACGCTTTCAAAGGTGGAAGGCTGTCTGGGATTTTTCTGTGCCGGTGTGGATAAGGAAAGCCTTTTCCCGTATGTAACAGCAAACGGTTCTCTGCCCAGAAAAACATTTTCTATGGGTGAAGCCAAAAGCAAGCGGTATTACTTGGAGGCACGGAAAATTATATTGTAAAATCCGGGCAGAATAGGAATTGATTTTGCCCGGTGTGTGTGATATACTTATACATATTGCAAATCTTTTTGAAAGAGTGGTACGGAGATGATCCAAATTGCGATTCTTGGATTCGGCGTGGTAGGCGGCGGAATCACAGAGGTTCTGGAGCAGAACAAGGCGGCGGTGCAGCGCATGGTCCACGATGAAATCCATGTGAAATATATTTTGGACAGGCTGGAATTCCCGGATTCTCCTTATGGGGACAGGGTAGTGCATGATATGTCTGTGATTGCAAATGATCCGGAAGTTTCTATTGTATGTGAAACTATGGGCGGAGTAGGCGCTGCTTTTGATTTTACAATGCAGGCAATCCGCGGCGGTAAAAGTGTGGTAACGTCCAATAAAGAATTGGTAGCAAAGCGCGGGGTGGAAATTCTGGCAGCCGCAAAGGAAATGGGTGTTTCCTATTTATGTGAAGCAAGTGTAGGCGGCGGCATTCCGCAGATTCGCGGAATGCGCACCAGTCTTGCCGGAGATACCATTACGGCAATTGATGGTATCATGAACGGTACAACCAACTATATTCTCACCCGGATGCGGCAGGACGGCGCAACATTTGAAGCTGCGCTGAAAGAAGCGCAGACGCTGGGCTATGCAGAAGCAAATCCGTCAGCAGATGTAGACGGGCTGGACGCACAGCGGAAAATTATGATTCTCACAGCAATTGCTACCAATATGCTTGCAGATGAGAAAGACGTTTATACAGAAACAATGACGAAAATTACGCCGGCAGATATGGATGCTGCCGCACGTTGGGGCGGAACGGTGAAGCTGCTTGGCAGTTCCCGGATCAAAGGCGACCATGCATCTTTGTATGTGTGTCCGTTTTTTGTATCTGCCAGCAGTCCCCTTGCAAACATTGACGATGTATATAACGGAATCCGGTTTGTCAGCCCGGTGACGGCGGACGTGATGTATTACGGTCGCGGTGCGGGGCGGCTTCCAACGGCGGGCGCTGTTGTATCCGATGTGGTTGCTGCGGCTTGCGGTCTTGCACAGAAGGAATTGCCTATGGATTGGCAGAAGGCGCCAGAAGGATATGTTTTGCCGTTTTCTGAAAACATATTCTCCTATTACGTGCGGGTGAAAACAGATGCGGTGCGGGAAACCTTGGAGAAGGCATCACTTGTATTCGGGGATATTAAAACTTTATCGGATTCTCCGGCGGGGTATGCTGAGTTTATCACACCTCTCACAGTAGAATCTGAAGCAGAGCATGCTTTTACAGGAAATACGTTTGCCGGACTGGAGTCCAGAATCCGGATTATGTCAGCTTGATTGAACCTTGAAATATGTAGGAAACCTGCCGGTGAAACGGCAGGTTTTTTTTATTCTTTTCTGTATTGTATAATACGATTTTTTTCGTGAAATTATTGCTTTTTTCTTACTAAAATGTTATCATATTATAAGCGCGTAATAATCCGTTGTGGTATTTATAAAGTGATAATAATATTCAACAACCCCTCCGGCACGATCGCTGCGCTTGATCGTGCCACCTCCCCTTGCACAGGGGGAGGCTTAAGTGAGTTGGAGCCTCCAGTGAGCCATCGCTTTATGGAGTTCCTGCATAGCACCTGCATATAAAGGCTCCCATATGTAGGGAAAGCTCCCGCAAGCGCCAAATAAAAAGGCTCCCTTGTGTAAAGGGAGCTCCCGCGAAGCGGGTGAGGGATTG
>BLMO01000089.1 GCA_011957885.1 Clostridiales bacterium | reverse complement strand
GCCGTGCCGCGTCCTTTACACATAGGAAGCTTTGGTTATTTGATTGCTACGCCGTGCCGCGTCCTTTGCACATAGGAAGCTTTGGTTATTTGATTGCTGCGCCGCGCCGCGTCCTTTACACATGGGAGGCTTCACCTTAAATAAAAGGCCCCTTGTGCTGGAGGTTGCGAAGCGAGCTCCTGGGGCATGTCGCCAAGCGTAGCGATCATGACTGGGGGATTGTTGGATAAAACTCTGAATTTAAGAATTTCTAAAATAACAGCAGAATAGTCCTCCGAGCTTTACTATGGAGGCTTATGCAAGTCTCCTACCCGAACAACCTTCACTCTTATCTAACCTTTACTCAGCTGCTGTGGTGTCATTCGCAGGAGGAGCCGGTGGAGCAGAAATATACAGAAGACTGTGTATTTCTTTCTCCTCCAGTGCCGTTCGCACCGCTGCGGTTTTTTCTGCATCACTTCCGTCCAGCACTGCCCGCAGCAAATACGCCGTAAAGCTTCCCTGGAGATTCTGCGCGGCAGAGGCTGCATCTTCTGCACCGGCTGCTGTTAAATCTATTGCAAAAAATTCTGTTTCCCGAAAAATCTTCTCTATATACGGTGCATGATATGCTGCCATGTATATCGCCTGGGAGAGGCATATACCCATATCCATCTGCGCATTTTCCCGCAAGCGACGCACATATGTCAGCATGGTATCCACCGTTTCGTTATCCAATGTTTCATAAGACTCAAACCCGCGGATCACCATTTCATCAAAGCCTGCGCCTGCCAATTCCTCTGCAATAAGACAATCCATCTGCACCTGTGCAGGAATCGCTTCAAAAACTGCACAGGATCGCAGTCCGATCTCCTTCGCATATTCTGCCGCAGCAGTGAGTATTTCAAGAGATACAAGAGATTCTTTTCCGGAAAGGCGCGACAACTGTTCCGCTCCGGGGGACGCATAGGTAAGCCGTCCGTTGTCGTCCGTTACAATAAACGAAATCGCATTATAGCCGGCAGTCTTGACCGCCTGCACACGATTGCGCAGGTCTGTTTTATCTGTGCAGCCGGAAAGGTCCAGTAATCCGGCAGATACGCCAAGCAAAGCTTCATCGTGATTTGCAGGGGGAGCAGTATCCTGATTATCACTTTCGTCCGTCGTGACCACCTGGGGAGGATCAGAAGTATCTATGGGAGCATTGTCCAGCCGGTGCTTTAAATAGTTGCCGAGCAGCAGCGTCAGTCCGACCACAGCCAGCGCAAACGTTAGAACAAACACCAGCCGCTTGGGAAATTTGAACTTCTTCGCTTTATAATTTCTATAATATTTCATTCCTTATTTATTCCTTATCAGGTTCATTTCATATCCTCTATGCTGACAGAATCATACAGCGCTGTCGTTTCCACTTCAAGGGCAGCGCTTTTCTCCTCCAGCGCCAGTCGGAATGATGCCCCATAATAGTTCTGACACAGCTCTGTAAACTTTGCCTCCATGTATGCTTCATCCTTCTCACACCGCAAGAATATACTGTAGCCCTGATCCGATTCAATCACCGGACTGACCTGATCTATCACCAGATTGAAAGCAGCATCCTCATTTACCTGATCCCACATGCCCCTGCACAGGTAATATCCATCCGTATTGGAGGTCATATACAAAGATTCACCATAGTCGTGCACCAGCTTGTCAAAATCTTCACCGGCAAGATATTTATC
>BLMO01000088.1 GCA_011957885.1 Clostridiales bacterium | reverse complement strand
GGCGACACTGACAACATTGTTCTGGGACAGAGCGCAAAAAAGCGCGCGTCTTCATCCGGAAAATCCCAAGTATCGGGATATTGTTGTACAAGATGTTTTGATACAGGGGATTGCTGTAAAAGTTTTAAAAAATGTAAAGCATGCACATTCATTTGCATAATAAAGCAGCGAAAGAGAGTGTTATTTTGAAATATAAAGCATCCTGTCCTGTTTGCGGCCGGGTGTTAGTACAAGCAGCCCCGAATTCTGATTTGAATTTGAATTGCCCTAAATGTAAAACATACCTGTGTGTTACAGTGGAAAATGTGGGTGTTCATATCACTGCTTGTGAATCCAAAAAGCCGCAAGGGGAAATACAATAAAATAAAACTGCGCGCGGTGTGCGCGCTGCATTTATCGAGGTCGAGAGACCCAAGAGTGCTGAACTTGTTAAACGATCAAGAGGAGCCTGATAAATGGACGGTATCACGTTTGTGATCCTGTCTGTTTGTCAGGCTCCTTTTTTGTTTTCAAACCGGACAAAACCTGTCCGGTTTACCCGGTAGACTGTAGAAAAGAAAGGAGGTGTGAGGATATGGGGACCGCTGAAAGACGCCGCATGATTATGCGGGCTTTGTGCAGAAGAGGTCACGATACCATTGCCAATTTGGCGGCGGAATTCGGCGTCTCGGAACGTACAATCCGGCGTGATATCGAAACGCTGAGCCTGAGCGAGCCGGTGTATACCCAGCAAGGTCGATATGGTGGCGGTGTATATGTAGTAAACGGACACAGACTGGATCAACAGTATATGAACCCCCTGCAAACCCAGGTAATTGAAAAAGTGATTCGTTTGTCACACTGCAAACAGCAATGTGTGCTGCAGGATGAAGAAGTCCGTGCGCTGCAGTCCCTTATAGAAACGTTTGCATATCCTCACACCAGTGCGTAATGACTAAATCAGGAGGGAAAGACCGTAGTATGAATACATCGGAACAAGAATTATTTTGGTGCCTTTGCCGATTTCTGGATCCCGATCGGGAACGGATTGCGGCGCTGCTTCAGGCAGGTGCGGGAACGCCCGCGGTGCTGGGACAACTACTTTATAACCGTATGGCTGGAGTTGCTTATCATGTGCTAACCAAAACCGTAACGCAGGACTTGACGTCCAGAGAATTTCGTAATATTTTGCGGGATGACCGGTTTCTTAGCATTGAAAAAAATCAAAGCTTTGTACAATGCAGAAATCTTGTCACAGATATTTTGGAAAAGAGCGATGCGGAATATGCTTTGCTGAAAGGCGCATATTTGTGTGAACTGTATCCGCCCGGGTGCCGAACTGCAAATGATGTAGACGTGCTGACAGAAGGAAAATGGATTACTGCAATTGGGAACGCTTTGCAGGAAGCAGGCTTTCGGCAGGGATATTTAAAAGGCGGCATGTTTGTCCCTGCCAGCCGGAAAGAGATTATCCATAGAAAAATAACGCGGGGCGAAACGGTTCCGTATTTCTTGGAGGTGGGACTTCCGTATATGCCATATTTGGAAGTTGATATTAACTTTTCTCTGGATTATAAAAATACGATAGATACGGCGCTGCCTGCATTTGTCTCGGAAGCAGCACTGCGCGGCATCGGAGCAAACCAATGCCGAACCCTGTCCGATCCCCATTTTTTGCTGCATCTGTGTATGCATTTGTATAAAGAAGCAACTACATATCCTTGGGTGCAGATGGGACGGGACATGAATTTATATAAGTTTTGTGATTTGTATGTCATTTTGATGCAGTATACGCTGCAGGATTATAAAACCCTTGCAGCAGAGGCGGAAAAGCACGGACTGCTTGCACCGTGCTGCTGGGTGCTTTCTGCCATGCAGGAATTGTTTGGAACCGAGGATCCTATGCTGCTTGGATTTTTGGCGCGGTACGCTCCGGGGGATTTGCAGAAGCTGGATAGAGTGGTGGATCCTGCCGGTAAAAGAGAATTTGTTTATGAAAACATGGATTTGCGGCAGCGCTTTTTTGCCGGAAACAGAGTATCCTTACTGCGGGAGGTGCAGGGCGATGCATAAGGACAAACTGCACCTGCAGCCCCATAAAACAAAGGGACTTTTCATAACCTTCTGCGGCTTGGACGGGTGCGGAAAAACTACGATGATTCAGCGGCTGACTTCCTATTTACAGGAAAAACAGTGTCCGGTACTTTGTACCAAACAGCCTACTCCATTTTTACGGGAATCAGAAATTTTTCGCACCTTTATGGATCAGGAGGATCACAGCGCATTTGATTACCGGTGCTTGTCCCTGATGGCTGCGGGGGATCGGATTCAGCATGTAAATAAGGTAATACTGCCGGCGCTGCGTGCAGGGAAGTGTGTAATCAGCGACCGGTATCTGTATTCGTGGATTGCCAATCTGCGCGCCCGGGGATATGTGCGGGATCGGTGGACGGACGAAATTGCTTCTTATATGATTCAACCGGATTTTGCGTTTTTTATAGATGTACCGGTGCAGACTGCCGTTGCCCGGGTACGCAGCCGGACGGCAGAGCGGGATCGGTACATTGATATGGAACTGCAATATAAGCTGCGCCGGCAATACTGCCGAATTGCCCGGCAAAATCGCGGGATAATATTGCCCTCATTGGAAAGTGAGGATGCAGTTTTTTCACAAATACTGGAACAAATAGAGCGGCATCGGTGGATGTGTGCCGCAAATTTACGAAAGGAAGAAGGAAAATGATAATGCCGACAAAAGAACGGGTATTTGAGCTGTTGGAGGGGATGACAGCTATGGAGGAAATCAGCGTGTATGATGAGCTTGCAGGGGATCTGGGGCTGGATAGCTTGGGTCTTATTACCTTGCTGGTGGCACTTGAGGATGCGTTTCAAATAGAATTGGATGAATCTGATCTGGATCCCTTTGCCCTGCAGACAGTAGACGACATAGTGCGTCTGGCAGAAAAATATATGACGGCAGATTGAATTTTGAAAACGCAGAGAAAGGCATGGTGAAGAAATGGCTGAACAAGTTTTGCTGCCGGCACAGACGACGCTTTTTTCCACATATCATTATCAGGTGATTGCAGGTGTGGCAGCGGCGGCGAATCCGACATATTTGAATTGGTATTATAACAACTGTATTATGCTGCAGTGCGGAAAAGTGTTTTTGCGCGGGTGTCCTACACCCCATCTGAACGTTTTGGGGACGGATGCAGGGGCAATGGATTTTCTGGAACAGATTCCCTATAATTTACTGTTTATTCGGGAGGATGTGCATAAACTGATCAAACGGATCCTGCGGGAGAATTTCTATGCGGCGTTTCGGGGGATAGACGATTATTATATTCCCGGTAAAAGCTGGTATGGGCAGCGGCACTATGATCACGATGGCTTGATATGCGGTTTTGACGATGAAAAGGGAACATACGCAATGATGGCATATGATCAGAACTGGCGGCTCCGGTTGTTTCACACGCCGCAAAGTGCCTTTGAAGAGGGAATGGAGTCTATGATCCAAGATTATTACATAATGGGAGAGGTTAGCGCCATACGGACAAGAGATATTGCGATTACATTGAATATTCCCAAAATAAAAGAGGGGTTGCTCGCCTATCTTGGAACGGATCTGAACACAGATCCGATTGAGAAAAGCGAGGCGCCGATGGGAACGGTGGTACACACATATCTGTGCATGTATTTGGATCTTTTGTACGCAGGAGAAATTCCTTACGAAAAAGCGGATTACAGAATCCTGCGTCTGCTTTGGGAGCATAAAAACTGTATGTATATGCGTATCGGCGCGGTAGAAGATGCGCTGTCTCTCGGAGGAGAATTGCGGGGTGCATATGAACGGGTATTGGACAGCGCGGAACGGATGCGGACGGTATATGCAAAATACTGTATGCGCCGGCGGGACGACTTGCTGCTAACGGTAAAAAGTCAGATACAGGATATGCAAAAGCGGGAGACGGAAATTCTGAACCGGCTTATTGAGAAAATAGAGAGAGAGGGAATGTAATGCTTTGGAAATATATTGAAGAAAAAATGAACTGTCATCCGGACAGCAGGATATCGGAAGATGCTGTGAGCTTTACGTATCAGGAGGCAGTGGATTTTGCAAAGCAGTTTGCAGACCGTTTGGACGGTATATGCTATGCAATTCTTTGCCGTTCGGAGTTGTTTGCAGCACTGGCAATTCTCAGTTGTATTGCTGCGGGAGTGACTTTTGTGCCAATATCATACCGATACGGAAGGAAACATTGCGAACGGATTCTGGAGACGGTGCATCCGGATTTTGTGATTACGGACATTTTGGGGGAACTGAGTGTGTCTGCATTAGACGATGGTACTTATCAGGAACCTCAGGAGGAGCGTCCTGCTGCCATTCTATGCACATCCGGAACAACAGGAACGCCGAAAGGTGTTATGCTCAGCAGACGAAATCTGCTGACGAATATAGCGGATATCCATCGGTATTTTGCAATTGACTCAGCAGATACAATTTTGATCGCACGACCGGTATATCACTGTGCCGTTCTTACAGGTGAATTTTTCATTTCTTTGTGCCGTGGTGTCAATATATCCTTTTATTCCGAGGGCTTGAATCCGGCTTTGCTCCTGCAAAAAATAAAAAAAGAGAATATTACCGTATTGTGCGGTACGCCTACTATGTTTATGGCACTGACGCAGTTCGGACGCCGCGCTGCTGCCTGCAGTACGCTGCGAACAATTGTACTGAGCGGAGAGTGTCTGGATACTGTGCGTGCAAAAGCAATCGAAAAGGCTTTTCCCGGGGCGAAGATTTATCATGTGTACGGCTTGACAGAAGCTTCCCCCAGAGTTGCATACCTGCCGCCGGATTTGTTTGCAGTACGCGGCGACTGGGCAGGGTATCCGCTGCATTCTGTTGAGCTGCGGGTTGTAGATCGCCGGGGGAATCCGGCGGCGCCTGGTGAGACCGGGGAGCTGTGCGTCCGCGGAAACAGTGTCATGATGGGGTATTACAACGACCCGGCGGCAACGGCGGCTGTACTGCGCGGCGGCTGGCTTCATACGGGAGATATGGCTGTTATGGAACCGAACGGACTTGTGAAAATCCGGGGACGCAAGGATAATATGATTATCCGGGGCGGCATGAATATTTATCCGCAGGAAATTGAGAAAAATCTTTCTCAGGATATCCGGGTGCGGGAAGTAATGGCTTACGGCATTCCGGATGCTTTTTCCGGAGAAAAAATCGGCTTGCGGATTGCGGGAGATTTTACAAGCCGCGATCAGGTGCTGCGGCTTTGCCAACGCATGCTGCTGCCCTATCAGATGCCGTCTGTTGTGGAACTGGTTGACGCGCTTCCAAAAAACGGATCAGGAAAAATTGTCCGTGTAAAAACAATTAGGAGAGGGAGAGACAATGCATAATTCTGTATTGGATGCGGTGCGGGAGCTTCGGGGAGACAACGAACTCATTATCAATCGGTCTAATGTAAATCGGTACAGAGTAGTGCTCCATGAACCGGATCAGGCGCAGACGGCGTATTATTTTTCCGCCCCCATTTATGATGCCCAGACTCGAACCATAGCGCCGCTCCGGTTTCAACCGGAGAAGGAGTATTATACTTTGCGGGGAACAAATGGAACCGTATCTGTTTTTGGAAACACAATTTGCTTAAAATCGGTATGTGACAGGATCTGCTGTACATTTGAAGGGGGAGGCCTCTCCCTTTCGGATCGGATTCTAATGGGGGAGGGCGTTGCCGTTCATCCCACGCTGAATGGGGCGGCGGTGAAGATCCGGTGCGGAAAAGCAGGGACAACAGTGCGGATTCGGACGGAGAAGCCGTATTATAATATACGGGTGAATTCCAAATGCTTTGCACTGATGCAGGAACCGTTTCTTCCTGTTATGACCCTTTCCGGAATTGGTGCTTTTCTGGCGGATGGAAAACTGTGCGGAGGAATAAAAATGGCGTTTCAGAAAATAAATGAGCGGGAGTTTTCCGTATGGTTCTGCAATCCCTCCTCAGCCGAGCGATATATATGGTTTGAAGTGAATTTGTATGAACCGAAGCTGTTTTTGGATACAACTGTGGAAAGCGGCAATCCGGAGGAAAATAATGCTTATGGCAGTACAGCTTTTTTAGGGCCCACAAGATCTTTTGGAACCCAGTGGCTGTATACACGCCCGGATTATACGATTTTAGCGGATGTGCTTGGAAGAGAAATAGAACGTGTGCTTTTTTATGTCCCTATGTATGGCGGCGGGGATGTAAAGCTTTCCTGGGTTACGCTGCCGCGTCGTTTCTGCAGCTTTGGTTCTACATGGGAGAATAAGGTGGAATTTGATGGTCGTTTTTATGAGAGCACCGCAAATGGCAGATATCATATTTTGGATCTTACAGGCACGTTGGTGAATCCTGTGACACATATGCTGGAACTGCCGGAAGGATGGGTTTTGCGGGCAATACACGGCGGATATACGGCAGTGTCTACCGGAGACAGTTCCTTTTACCCGCAAATTCTTTCGGTTCGGTTTCGGTAAAAAATAAGAAAGGAATATTATAAAATGGAAAAACAAAAAAAGAAGCAGTGTAAAGGGAAATTTTTTAATCAGAATGTACCGCCATCGGCGTTTCTGACGGAGGATTGCTTTGCAGTGCCTGTAAATAAAGAAAGTTTGAACATGAGCGAAAATAAAAAGGAGAAGCAGCCATGATTTTACGGCAATGTATGTTGTCTGAAAACGATTGCTATAAAAGAGCGACTAAGATGCTGGTCGGAATTCCTACAGGAATTGTAATTCACGGCACCAATTTGCGGGAACCCAAGCTGCGCCGATATATACAGCCCTCGCCGGGAGATACGCTCCGAAAAGAAATCCTTTGGGATATTGGAGAGAATGAGAAAAACAATCATCTGAACCACTCTGCAAAGGAAGGGGAGCGGATTGTCTGTGCCCACGCTTTTATCGGAAAGAACGCATCGGGTATAGTCGAATCCTATCAGACGCTTCCCTTTGATTGCTGTGCCCGTTGTGCAGGCAGGGGCACGAAGGGAAGCTACAACTTTAATCCGTATGCGCGGATTCAAATTATCATTTGTACCGGAACATCGCGGGATAAATCGTATTTTCTGCGGGCGTGGCATGAGGCGGCGGAGCTTTGTGCCTACCTATGCAAATCATATGGGATGCCGAAAGATTGGATTTGTTCGCATAGGGAAGCATTTTTAGACGGCTATGGAGATAATCATACCGGCTTGGAAGAATGGTTTGCAAAGTTTAACGTTACAATGGATGATTTCCGCAACGCTGTAAATGATATGCTTACAGAAGAGAAAGGCTTGCTGCAAATAGGAGACAATGTTACATTTACCGGTTCTATACAGTATCTTACACCGTATGCTTCTGCTGAGTGGAAACTTTGCAAACCCGGCAGTGCAATCGTTACAAAAATTATCAGACATCCCACGTATATGCAGACGCATTCCGTATATTTAAAAGCAAAGTATGGCGGCGGATCTGCCGTGAACGGTTGGGTAGATCCGGCAGATGTACAGAAAGAAGAAAAAACTGCTTTTCCATATATGGTACATATGATTGGAGGCGGGCTTAATATCCGATACGGGCCTGGAACCGACTATCCGGTGGCGCGTGTTGTCTGCGGAAGAGAATCTTTTACGATTGTGGAAGAGGCGTTGGGAGTCGGTGCGTCTAAATGGGGAAGAGTGGGAAACGGCGAAGGCTGGATTTCGCTGGATTATGTACACAAGACGGTTTTTACTTGACAAAAAGGATCAAACAGGATATGATGATACATATGTAAAATAAGTGAAACATACTGTAGGAGTATATATGGAGCGGGAGACGCGGCTGTGGGGATATTATCAGGTATTGTATGCCGATGATTACTGCAAAATTAAACATTTGTATGTTGACGCCGGAAAGAATATTAGCTATCAGTATCATTTGCACCGGGCAGAACTCTGGACTGTTGTCAGCGGATGCGGCAGACTTGTTTTAGAGGGACAGCTTTATTCGCTGCAGGCAGGTGACTCTGTAAAAATCGGGGCGGGGCAGCGTCATACCATACGAAATATCGGAGAGGGAATCCTTGTAATCCACGAAATTCAGACTGGAAAAATCCTGTCGGAAGAAGATATTGTGCGGGAAGCACTGCCGGATTGTTTGTAAAAACGATGGAGAAAGCATGAATAAAGAGAAAGTAATGGAGTGCAGTTTGGAGTGTGCTACCAGATATCCTATCGTTTTGGTGCATGGCGTAGGATTTCGACAGAGAAATTTTCCTGGTTATTGGGGCAGGATTCCTAAACAGTTAATACATCGGGGCGCACAGATTTTTTACACCTGTCATGACGCTTGGGGAACGCTGGAAGGAAACGGTGCGATTATACGGGAGAACATCATGGAGATTCTTCGTGATACCGGAGCGGAAAAAGTAAATATTATCGCTCATTCAAACGGAGGGTTGGAATCGCGCTATGTGATTCAATCTTTAAATATGGCGCCGTATGTGGCATCCCTCACAACAATTTGCACCTGTCATCACGGATCGAAAACAATAGATCATTTGTTGAAGCTGCCAAAGCTTCTGTTTCATATTGCTGCATTTTTTGTAAATGGATTTTTTCGGCTCACGGGCGATAAAAAGCCTGATTTCAACCAGGTTTGCAGGCAGTTTTCAACCGCATTTTGTAAGGAATTTAATGAGAAAAATCCGGATGCGGATACTGTTATATACAGAAGCTGTGCAGCCAAAATGAAAAGCGGCAGAAGTGATTTTTTACTGATGGTTCCATATTGGGTAGTGAAAAAATATGATGGCGATAATGACGGCTTGGTTTCTGTAGAATCTGCCAAGTGGGGAGATTTTGTGGGGGTGCTGGAAGGGCAGCGCAGAAGAGGCGTTTCCCATTCGGACGCTGTGGATTTGCGGCGGCATACCTGCAGGTCTTTTGACATATGCGGCGCATATATTGCGCTGGCAAAAGATTTGAAAGAGGCTGGGTTATAATTGCATTCTGCGTGTTGTAGTATAACAGAATGGCTCTCATATGAAGATCCGCTGCATGTTCCATCGGGAGTTTCTGCAAAAACTTCAAATAAGAAGGCTTTCTAGGTAATGGAATTCCTTCAATGCCTGAACAAATAGGCTCCCCAGTAAAGGGAGCTCCTACGCAGCACTTAATTTTAAACGGCCCCTTTGTGCAAAGGGGGCTGTCGCGAAGCGACTGAGGGATTGTAAAACGATCATTTTGCAGGAGCTACAAATCGGCAGTGCGTGCAGACAATCCCCCCGAGTTTTGCTGCGCAAAACTCACCCCCCTTTGCACAAGGGGGGCTTGAAATTTTTTTGGGCAATCCCTCCGACAGGACGCTGTCGCCCTCTTTGATGTGAGGGCAATTTTTTATTTTTCGTAGGGGGACAATTCCAATCGGATAAAGTATCCCTTGTCATGATGACATACGGGGCACTGATTTGGCGCTTCTTTTCCTGTGAAAACATGTCCGCAGTTCAGACAGATCCAGCCGGTTTCCACATCGGAGACAAATAGTTTATTTTGTTCCAGCATATCGGCAAAACGTCCGAAACGGTCTCCGTGCACTTTTTCGATATCGGCGATCATATTGAAGGAAGCTGCGATTTGGGAGAATCCTTCTTCTGTAGCTTTAGCCCCAAACTGTTTATATGCGTCATCATATTCCTGATATTCGTTGTGCTGTGCCATGCGCAGCAGCTGCAGCGTGGAATCAGCCAAATCTATGGGATACCCTGCGTTGTCAATCATGATTGTTTCGCCGGACATAGCCCGAAGATGATTATAAAAAATCTCCGCATGTTCTTTTTCCTGTCCGGCAGTATACTGAAATACAGCTTCAATAACCTGCAGTCCTTCTTTTTTTGCTTGTGATGCCGCAAATGTATAGCGGTTTCTTGCCTGACTTTCTCCTGCAAAAGCCCGCATGAGGTTTACTTTGGTTTCGCTTGCTTTAAAATCCATAAATATCACCATGCTTTCTTATGACTTATTTGTGCAGCGCTTTTTTGCGTTGCTGTTGTATTCTATTCTTTGTCTGAAATATTTATTTTATTCTATAATAGGAAAAAAGCCGCAGTTTTTAAAACTGCGGCTTTTTATTGTTGAAAAAGACTCCCCAAGCAAAAAAGGGCTTGCGGAGCTAAATATAAAAAGGCTCCCTTGTGCAAAGGAAATTATCGCGTAGCAAAAAACTTAAAAAAAGGCTCCCATGTGAGGATCCACTGCGTGGCTCCATAGGAGCTCCTATAACATCCCAACCAAAAAGGCTCCCTTGTGCAAAGGGAGCTGTCGCGAAGCGACTGAGGGATTGTATTGCTGTCATTTTGAATGAATTACAAATCGGCAGTGTGTGCAGACAATCCCCCGAGTTTTGCTGCGCAAAACTCACCCCCCTTTGCACAAGGGGGCTTGATCGGTTTTTACTTTCAAATGCATTGCCCCGGATCATGGTTTTGTTTGCTTTGGTTCTGTCACGGTTATATACATCCCATAGTTCCATTGCCGCGCCTCCTCGGCTTTTCACCCAATATTAAAAAATCGTTTGAAGTTTTCAGAAAGGATCTGATCGTTTACGGAATCCGGCAGGGATAAATTTAAAAAGCGGGTCAATTCATCTTTGTGCGTCCACATAGGGAAGTCTGTTCCGAATAGCATTTGCTCCGGACCGAATTTGTAAATCATTTCTACCGCCTGTTCTTTATCCAGAAAGGCAAGGGAACTGGAGGTGTCGAAAAATACATTTTTACCTGCGCCGACGAGACATTCCTTTGCCTGTGCCCACCGTTGATATCCGCCGAAATGTGCTGCCAAACACTTCAGATCCGGATATTTTTCCAATACGTTGACCAGCCGTCTGGGCGCGGAAAAGTCGTATCTGTTATCTCCCATATGAAACATAACACAAAGACCCAAATCGCACAGCATTCCGTAAATCGGCATCATTTTCGGATCGTCAATGTTGCATTTCTGAAAATCGGAATGGAGCTTGATTCCATGCAGTCCCAGCTCTGTAACTTTTTCCAGAAGCACATCCGGATTTTCAACGTCCTGATGGTATGCGCCAAGCCCAACGAACTGGGGATGCTTGCTGCATTCATCTGCGATAAACGTGGTGATGGACGGCGCTTGCTCCGGGCGGGTAGCAACGGAACAAACCAGATAGTTTGACACGCCGATCTGATCGCCGGAAGCGATGAGATCTTCTGCTGTTCCGCCGCTGGACATTGGAATATTGTAAAAGTCGCCTACAGCATGTACGGCTTTTTCTGCGATTTTATTTGGATAAATATGTGTGTGTGCATCGGCAATCTGCAGCGTGCGTCCGTTATGAATATACTGCATAGGGAGTCCTTTCCTGAAACGTGTGCTGTTACATTTTTTATATTTACATTTTATTATAAACCCAATGAGAAAAAAGTCAACGATTTTTGCTACAAAAAGGGCAATAACAGCAGAATTTTCCATTTTTTATTTGCGGTCAAAACAGACGTATAGGGGCGAAAAAAGACAAAATATGTCAAACCGGTATAGTACAATAAAATTTGGGAAACCTAAAAAAATTAAATACGGAGGAAATTTGCATGATACAGATAGATTATACAGAACAGATGATAAATTATAGAAATTATCTTCTTGATGAAGAAAAAAGTGTTGCAACAACGGAAAAGTATCTGCGGGATGTACGTCGCTTCCTTTCCTTTTTGGAAGGTTTTCCCAAAGAAACCGGGATCAATAAGGAATACACGATTGCATACAAAGCCCATCTGAGCGGCAGCTATGCGCCGGCGAGCGTAAACTCTATGTTGATCGCAATGAACGGGTTTCTTAAATTTTGCGGTCTTTCCAATCTTTGTGTAAAGCTTTTAAAAATACAGCGCCAGATTTTTTGCAAAAAAGAAAAAGAACTCACAGGACGTGAGTATCAGCGCCTGCTGAGGGCGTCAAAAGGAACACGGCTGTTTTATATAATACGTACCATCGGAGGTACGGGAATTCGGGTCAGCGAGCTGCAGTATATTACAGTAGACGCAGTTCGGACGGGAAAGGCCGACGTGAAATGCAAAAATAAAAATCGCATTATCTTTCTGCCTAAAGAGGTGCGGACTATTTTGAAAGAATATATAGCAAAGGCGGGTATCAAAAAAGGAAGCGTTTTTGTGACCAGAAGCGGTAAGCCGCTGAATCGCAGCAACATCTGGCGGGACATGCAGTCACTTTGCAAAAGAGCAAATGTTTCGGAAAAAAAGGTGTTTCCCCATAATCTGCGGCATCTGTTCGCGCGCACCTTTTATGGGATTGAAAAGGATATTGTTCGCCTTGCGGATTTGCTTGGGCATTCCAGCATCAACACAACGAGAATTTACACAATCGAGTCAGGAGAAAGGCATATGAGCTGCCTTGAAAAGGTTCAAAAAAAGTTGACAACATAATTGTGATTATGTCGTCAACTTACACAAATTCCTTCTTCTTTACATAGGTTAATAATAACATAATTCAAAAAAATTTTCAATACTATTTACATCATTATTTTGAATTATGCTAAATAAAGAATCATTCAGACGTAAAAATGCAGCCGGAAAAGTGCCAAAATTTCCCGGCTTGCTTTTTGATACCTAAAAAACAATATATTGGATGCAAACATGGCAAAAAAAGTCAATTCCCTGGCTGCATCCTGTTTTTTTATATTTTGGATTTGCCGTTTGACGACATAATCACAATTATGTTGTCATATGCCGCAGCATTAACCATTGTTATGACATTCATATTGCAGAAGGGAGCGGATGTTAAGGTGAAAAATAAAAACTTAAAAATTCTTATCGCGGTTTTAGCAATTTTACTTGCTGTCAGCTTGACGGCGCTGGTCGGGATGCTGTTGATCGGTCATTTCTCTCATTCTGATCCTGCTACAGTTGCGGTTCCCGGAAATATCATTACACCGGAGGGCAGCGATGTTGTTAGTATCAATACAGATTTACCGTCAACCGTTTTGTCGGACAGCAAATCAGACGAAACAAATGATACTGCTGCGCCCCCTGATTCGTCCGATACTGCACAGACGGCTGGGGCTGTATCAGATACTGCTGCACAGACGGTAACAGAAGTCGTCCCTACAAGTGCAGTCAAAGCAAGTGCGCTCTCCTTACATACCAAACAACCCGAGGAAAATAAACCGTTTCATGTAACCAATATGTTCCCCGGAGACAATGAAATCCAATATTTCCGTATCAAAGTGTCCTACAAGGGCGACATCGTTGTTCGTTATCATGCAGATATCCGTCCCGGATATGAAAAGCTTGCAGAGGTACTGAAGGTCAGAATCCGTCTGCTTGGCTCAGACGGATTTTTGTATGATGGACGAATGCGGGATATGCCCCAGTCGCTGAACCATGCATTGTATACCACGCAAAGCACTGAAAGCGAATTGTATTATGAAATTACAGCTTATCTTGATACAAGCATAGGCAACGAATATATGGATAAGGATCTGATCGCGGATTTCCGCTGGTGGGTAGAAGAAACAGATCACCTCGATTCCCCCCAGACAGGAGAATCCAAACTTGTCTATCTGTGGATCTGTCTTGCTGCCGGTTCACTTTTATGCCTGCTGATCCTGATCGGAAAGCGCAGAAAGGAGGTTGCCGATGAAGAATAACAGCACCACATCAAAAAAACTCACTGCAAGCGTTACGGCTGTCGTTGTTCTTGCGGTTTGCCTGTGTATTACTACGTTCGCCCTTGTGTGGGCTACTGTGTCGGTGGAAGGAAATTTGTTTCATACAGGAACTGTAAAAATCAATCTGAACGATGGAAGACCGGTGGTTGAGGAACATGAGTTTCTCTTTGAACCCGGCATGACGGTGAAAAAAGATTTCTTTATCGAAAATCAAAGCACATGGGATGTGTACTATAAACTGTACTTCGCCGATGTGGAGGGTGGTCTTGCCAATGTGCTGGAAATTACCGTGAAAGACGGCGACAAAGTATTATACAGCGGCAAAGCCGCAAACCTCACAAAAGAAAATGTTGGAGCGGCAGATGACGTTCTAAAGTTGAATGAACGCCGCAATTTGACCGTATATTTCCATTTTCCCGAAGGGGTAGGAAACAACACGCAAAATTTGGTTCTCACTTTCTCTATGAAAGCAGATGCGGTACAAACCAAGAATAATCCGAATAGAGTTTTTGATTGACACGGAGACACCCGGATGATGCGTTTGCAGGAGCAGGAAAACGACAAACAATATGAAGATTAAATCAAAACTGCGTATCCGTACTATATAGCAGCGGATGCGCGGCAGCCAAAGGGTATAAAGCCAAGCCTTATGCCTTTTGGCTGCCGAATGTGAGCATAAGAAAGGAGAAAAATTATGCAAAACAAACAATTGGCAAAATTTTCCAACAGGGGGGGCTTTACTCCCTGCCGGTAGTCAGATTGACGAAACCCGAAGGGAAAAGAAGAAAAATGAATAGATAGATGCGCTCCGATTTTGGCGGTTTTTTGGGGTGTGTCTGAGTCTGAAAAAAGCCGACAAATTTGAATAGGAGTGTTAAAATGACAAACTCGAAGAACACAAAGCGCGCACTGCTGCTCAGCGTACTTTCCATGATGCTGTGTGTGGCGATGCTTATCGGGTCCACTTTTGCGTGGTTTACCGATTCTGTGACCAGCGGTAAAAACAAGATTGTTGCTGGAAATTTGGATGTTGAACTGTATGCAAAAGACGGCGACGGGTACGTCCCTGTAACAGCTGATACGAACCTCTTTCTTGAAGATGCCCTTTGGGAACCTGGTCATGTTGAAGTTGTAAACCTTAAGGTTGCAAACCTTGGTACTCTTGCACTTCAGTATAAGTTCGGTA
>BLMO01000087.1 GCA_011957885.1 Clostridiales bacterium | reverse complement strand
TTGCAGCTGAAAAGAGCGGCACAAATGCTGCAGGTGAAACCTTTAAGCTGTCTGACTACATCAAATTTGCGCTGATTGACGGCGAACAGACCTATGCTGTACGTGAAGATGCTGTAGCTGTTGCCGAGGCAAATGCGGTAGCTTTGTCTGATCTGGCAGTGAATGAAAGCGGTGTACTTTATCCTTTAGAGAAAGCTACAGCAGAAAATCCTGATTCCCGCTTTGTAACACTTGTAGTTTATATGCCTACTACAGTAGGCAATGAAGCAAACTATCGCGGAGATGCGATTCCGACCATTGACCTCGGTGTGAACCTCATTGCAACACAGACTCCATATGAAAGTGACAGCTTTGACAATCAGTATGATAAAGACGCGCCTGCTCTTTCCTATAATGTTACTCCCGAAAACATTCAGGAATATCTCAATGGCGAGCATGGCAGCATGTCAAATGCAAAACTGGTTCTTGCTTCCGGTGATTATGGAACACTTGTGATCGGTACTCCTTCAAAAGTAGATACAGTATATACTTGTACGCACGGACATGGGCACGAAAACACCCCCGTTTCCTTTGCAACTGCTGAGGAGTACATAGCCCACAAAGCGAATCCAAATGAGTATCATAATCAATCCAGTTATACATGCACAGTTGATAATCTGACCATTGTAGGACAGGAAGGAGTATCCGTTGCAGGTGTGACAGTTTCTTCCGGTCATATGCACCGTGGAAACGGACCTCGGATTACCGATCCGATTTTGGGCAAGGAGTGCGACGGCTATTATTTAACGCATAAACTCAGCAACATTTCTTTTGAGAATATTGCTTTTACTGGCAAGGTTGATATGAATACATCCAGTCCTGACACGGTGATTGACAATGTGACGTTTGACCACTGTTCCTTCACTACGAATGGAACTGCGGTCGCAAACGGTCAGGGATTGCGTTATTACAATGAGAGCAACAACGGGAATGTAAAGAATCTTACTGTCAAGGATTGCTCGTTCACAAATTGTTATCAGGGCGTATACACTTCACATATTGTTGGCATCAGCGTTACTGGATGCACATTTGATACTACCGGACATAATGCGATACAGTTGTCCGGTCAAAGTCCGGTAAATCATAAGGCTGTTGTGATTGAGAATAATATCTTTAATAACATCGGTGATCGTATTATCCGTTTCAATGATGTGGATGCAGATACACAGATTACCATTAAAAATAATATGGCTGTAGACTCCGGAGACGGAGACGGTCAGGTTATGAAAGCCACCTCATTGGCGGATGGTATTACTTACGATATTAGCAACAATGATTGGGGCGATGGGAAAACGATTGCTAATCCGGAATTGACGGATAGATAATTTCTAAAAGTAAAAATGCTGTCTTTCCAACAGGGAAGACGGCAGCCAAAGGGTATAAAGCCAAGCCTTATGCCTTTTGGCTGCCGAAAAAAGAACACGAAATAAAGGAGATTTTCCCATGAAAAAAGCCTTACATATCATAAAGAATATATTTACATGGCTTATTGTAGCCCTTGCCGTCTGTATGATGATTTTTACTATTGTGTCGGTCAACACCTTTGACCGGAGCGACAGAAGCATCTTTGGTTATAAAGCCTTTATCGTCCTGTCGGACTCCATGAAAAAAACGGATTTTGACGCAGGAGATTTGATCCTGTCAAAAGAAGTGGACCCCTCCACTCTGCAGGTCGGAGATATTATTTCCTACCAATCTACCAATACAGAGAACTATGGGGAGGTTGTAACCCATAAAATCCGTGCGTTGACAAAGGATCCGGAAGGGAACCCCGGTTTCATCACCTATGGTACGACTACCGATACCAATGATGAAAATATTGTTACATATAGTTTTGTTCTTGGCAAGTATCAGACAAAGCTGCCCGGTGTGGGTAAATTCTTCCAGTTTTTGAAAACAACACCTGGCTATATCGTTTGTATCTTCCTCCCGTTTTTGATTTTGATTCTGATGCAGGGCATTAACAGCATCCGTCTGTTCCGAAGATACAAAAAAGAGCAGCAGGACGAACTGCAGGCAGAAAAGGCTAAGATTGAAGCCGATCGCGCAGAAACGCAGAAAATGATGGCAGAGCTGCTGCAAATGCGGGCGCAGATGCAGGGGGATGCAAAGCCTGAAGCATCGGCTGCCGAGAGAGAAGCGGAGCGGAATCCGGAACAGGAATAAGCTGCCTGCTCCATCCAAACCTATGATGTAAACAGGTTTGTCCTGATTACATATTTGTCATTGACCAAAAAAATTGAAAAGGAGGTAAAACACAATGACAAACTCTAAAAACACAAAGAGAGCTTTGCTGACTAGTGTACTCTCCATGATGCTGTGTCTCGCAATGCTCATCGGTTCCACCTTTGCGTGGTTTACCGATTCCGTAATTTCCGGTAAGAACCGTATCGTTGCCGGAAACCTGGACGTCGAGCTGTATGCAAAGAATGGACCGGATTACACACCCGTGACGGCAGACACCAACCTGTTCCTCAAGGATACTCTTTGGGAACCCGGTCATGTTGAAGTCGTAAACCTTAAGGTTGCAAACCTTGGTACTCTTGCACTTCAGTATAAGTTCGGTA
>BLMO01000086.1 GCA_011957885.1 Clostridiales bacterium | reverse complement strand
ATAGCTTTTCTGTTTTCATGGATTTGAAAAACGATTCCATAACGGAATTATTGTACGGTGTACTGGTCCTTGTACCTTTCATTTTTCATAATTGCTGCGATTTTTGCGGCTCCAAAAATTTGATTGTGTTCGTCGTAGATTTCCTGAATTTCACTCTATGTATTTCTCTCTGCTTTGAATACCAGGTATTATCCTGTTTGTTACAAAGTATGTGATTATAAAACGCACTTCTAGGAACATTTAAAGCTTCACAAAGCATGTAAACACTATATTTGTCAGCTCTTCCAGTGCATCCAATCGCTCCTTGAGAGGATCGCTGATCCGGCAATTTGCCTTTTTCAGGATTTCAATAATACCTTCTAATCGTTTAACTTTAGCTTCAAGAAGCCGGTAGTGTTGATGAAACAATGTTAGTAACAGATTCACCATTGTCAAATCTTTTGAGGATGTTTTGTATTTAATTATCTGAGTATTTTTTGACCCCTATTAATAGCAATTATAACATGTGCCTATTACAGCAGAATACGTCATTTTACGGTAAGACAACTTAATTTATAAGACTATTAGACAAATATAAAAGACGAGTCCTAAGGAGACTACCCAGGTACTCGTCTTTTATTGTTTGCGGAAATACTGTAAATTAGATGCTCGCTGACTGAATGCAGGATATCATCTCGTTGTATTCTTTATCGTCAAAAGTTACGCCAGCATAAACATTTGCACAAAGTTCCGTTATTGACAACAGCACTTCATTTTTTATACTTGATTTGATTTCCTCGATTATTACATCAATTTGTATCTTTATTGTGTTGAGGTTGTCTAATAGATATTGTTTATCCTCTTCGTCAGTAAGCAATTCGCGATTTTTTGAGTAGATCCATAATTCTTGACCGATATCAGCTATACGACTAAGCCAGGTATTTGTTGGTTGTTGTTCCTGAAGGATGTGCTCACCATCAAAGAACTCCAGCATCTTTTGAGTTGCCTCAATGGGATATAAAGGACCCATTTCTTCCTCCACGCCTAAATTGAGGGTATTGTAAATGTATTGGAATGCCTTTTTAGGGAACTTAATTGCATTCGGGATAACTTCACCGGTGTCATTTGTCAGCAATAAAAGCAAATAATCATATGGAGATTCTGCAAATGATATAGAGGTAATTAAGAAGGCGTTCCTCATCTCCTCGTTTGCAGGATCAAAATTCTTTAACAATATTGGGTAGCACACAAATGTTTTGTCGCGATATGAGCTTTTAGGTAGAACAGCATCGTATGTGCTCATTAAATCTGTTATTGCATTATCAACTTTATCTATCTCAGTTTTCCGAGATGATGAAAACTAGAGTTTTGCCTGATATTTATTGTAATGTGTATCAGATGTATGGGATAAATAGTATTCACAACACATATAAGTCTCAAAGATGACTTTTTCTTCAAGGGCACATAGCTCTATATGTTTGCTTTGGTGCTCTCTATCCAATATTATTTCATCAAAAAAATTTTGAACATTAGGTAGTGCCGCTAATGCTGTTTTTAAGTTATAAATAGCCAAGCGCTTGGCTTGTTCATTTTCTTTTATAAAACTGATCAATTGGCTAGCGAAGTTTTGTATGCCATCAAAGTAACCTTTCTTTGCTTTGGTAAACAATTTCGGCACTTCAGGTTCTTTTTCAAACGGACGGTGTTCTCTTGGATATGACAAATGTGCAACCATTATACTGTTATAGCGATTATACAATGTGTCAAATGAACTACCGGAATCGCCAAGCTTTCTATTTCCCAATAATTTGTGTAAACATGCGGAACTTGCAGCCAATAAATAACATGCACATTTGCGAACATCGAGCCAATGATCAATCCATGCATATACTGTGTCAAACTTATAATTACTTTCGATAGTGTTCAATTAAACTCTTGATGGAATGTTATGATTAAATTTCTTTTGGGCATTCCCTTGTGCGCATTATTGGGAATTTGATAAGCTGATAATAAATCGATTTGAGGCTTGATTGCGTCTGAACAATACGTTTCAAAGATGGGAAGTGTACGGCATATATCAGTCAGTCTTGAAACGCTTTCATTATTACCTTTTGTAATCTCACTTGCTCTAAGTAAATACTCGACCTTTATTTCTTTATTATCAGCACTTATTTGAACTTTGTGAGAGTTGGTTTTGCGTTTTAGATAGCTAATGATTCTAGAGAGATTGTTTTTTACAAACACGATATATTCATCTTTATTGCCGCAAAAAGATGAATACATTAATGACGATACAGTTTTTATAGAGTAGTTTTCGGCTGAAGCCCATAGGTCGTTTAAAGGAATTTTTGGTGTTAAATTCATTGAAGGATCAATATTGTAAAGCCAATCTACAATAACCGCATATGATTCTAAATCTGCTATATGTGTAAAATCAAATTCTTTTAGCTGTAAATATAGGGCAGAACTCAAGCAATAGATGTCAGTTTTTGAAGTTCTGAATTTTGGGATTGAATCACGTAGTTTAATCATGTGCTGGATATTTGTATTATCCGGCATAATTTCGGACATTTTTTCAAGCGTGTTCAATTCATGTTCTAAACCTTCGAATTTTGTAAAGAGGCAAAGTTCTGTTGCTACAAGTACCAATCCGCCATGTTCGTATGTATTATCAAACAATGCCTTGTTTGTTTTGAAATATTGTAGTACACTCCCTGAAAAAGTAGAAGTTTATAGTGGTATGCAACATCTGTTTGCATAAGTTGAGCCAACAAATTCCACTCGCTTAAATGGGCATCAAGATTATCAAGCAAAATCAGTGGCTTTTCACCAATTCGTGTACGCATACGAAAATATTCAACGATATGCCCTAACTCTGCATCGTTGTTGCATCTTGTAATTTGATAGGGCGTGTATTCTTCGTTTAATAATGATATTGCTCTTAATGCAAGCGTGGTTTTGCCTTGACCGCTGGATGTTTTAATAATGGTAATTGTGTTTTGGGCAATAGAATCAATGATTTCCTTTTCGACAACCGGGCGTATCACAGGTAAATTGTTTGCAATATGAGAAGAGGTGGCTTTCTTGCCTTCATAGTAGAATCTTCACTAATAGATTTCGGGATGATTGGTGAGGGACCTTGCAAATGCTATCGAAAACCCATATACCTAACATATGGTATAGAAGCAAAAATGGTGTGATAAAAAATCGAATGAGCCCCCCTGAAAGATATTACGGTTCTTCCGCCAATGGACTTGGATACATGAGATTTTGAAAAGATAACAAAGCAACGCAGAGGTTGGGTCAATGTCTCGTACTACAATGGCGCAAACAAAGGGAAGCGAAGCCGCGAGGCGGAGCAAATCCCATAAAAGGCGTCCCAGTTCGGATTGCAGGCTGCAACCCGCCTG
>BLMO01000084.1 GCA_011957885.1 Clostridiales bacterium | reverse complement strand
AAGTAGGTGCAGATACAACCCTTGCACAAATGATCCGCCTTGTGGACGAAGCAGGCAGCTCCAAAGCGCCTGTTGCAAGACTGGCAGATAAAATCAGCGGTGTATTTGTGCCGGTCGTAATTGGCATTGCTTTGGTTACTGCTGCTGTATGGCTTCTTGCCGGAGCAGACTTTTCCTTTGCCCTGTCCTGCGCCATCGGTGTGCTGGTTGTGTCCTGGCCCTGTGCATTGGGACTTGCTACACCGGTTGCAATTATGGCGGGAACTGGTCGAGCGGCTGAAATGGGAATTCTCATCAAATCCGCAAAAGGGCTGGAAACCCTGCACAGCGTAGACACAATTGTGCTGGATAAAACGGGTACTGTCACCAGCGGGCATCCGGCTGTGACAGATGCAGTTGTATTGGATTCTGCTCTTTCCCGGGAGGACTTCCTTCGTCTGGCAGCCGCCGCGGAAGCAGGCAGTGAGCATCCTCTTGCCGAAGCCGTGCTGGATTATGTGCGGGGAGAAAATATAGAAATTCCCCAGGGAGAAGCCTTTGAAGCTGTACCGGGGCGCGGCGTGCGCATTACCTTTTCCGGAAAAACAGTGCTTGCAGGAAATGCAGCATTTCTTTTAGAAGAAGGGCTGCAGCAGTCAGATCCCTCCGGAATGGAGAAAAGCCGCACACTGCTGGATCAGCTATCATCCCAAGGAAAAACACCGATCCTGTTTGCGGCAGACAAAAAAATTGCGGGAATCATTGCAGCGGCAGATACAGTGCGTCCCACCAGCAGAGCGGCAATTGAAACATTCCATAAAATAGGACTCCATGTAGTCATGCTTACAGGAGACAACGAGCAGGTTGCAAAAGCAGTGGCGGCACAAATGGGCATTGAAGAAGTAATTGCAGGTGTGCTTCCTACCGGAAAGGAAGCAAGCATCCGTGCCCTTCAGGAGCAGGGACGTACCGTAGCCATGGCGGGAGACGGCATCAATGACGCACCCGCATTGGTGCGGGCAGATGTAGGAATCGCCGTAGGAGCAGGAACGGACATCGCTATGGACTCCGCAGATGTAGTTCTCATGAAGGACACCCTGTTGGATGCAGCACGGGCAATTTCCCTGAGCCGCGCCGTACTGCGCAATATCCGTATGAACCTGTTTTGGGCGTTTTTCTACAACGTGCTCGGCATTCCTATAGCGGCAGGTACACTGTATCCTGCGCTGAGGCTGCTGCTCAGCCCCATGCTGTGCGCCGCAGCAATGAGCGTCAGCTCCCTGTGTGTGGTTACAAACGCGTTGCGTCTGCGTTTTTTCAAGGATAAAATAACACCTATAAATGACACAAGTAAATCCGACGGCAATCTGCCGCCTGTAACAAAAGGAGAGAATAAAATGGAAAAAGTATTAACAGTAGAAGGTATGATGTGCGGGCACTGCAAAGCCCATGTGGAAAAAGCGCTGGCAGAGCTTACCGGCGTTACCTCCGCCCAGGTGGATCTGGAAAAGAAAACCGCAGCGGTGGCATTATCCGAGGACGTGCCGGACGATGTTCTGAAAAACGCCGTGGAGCAGGCAGGCTATACGGTAACCGGCATTGCAGCAAAGTAAAAAGATCCTGATAAATTTTATCCAAGGTCATTGACACTACCCAACGCCATGTGTATAATAAAGCAAACGCATTATGCAAAAATCCGCACCAAAGGGGTGCCCCCGGTGCGGATCAATTTTGCGAATACGCAGAACGGAGATTCATATGACCATTGAACAGATTCTTGCCGATATCAAAAGCGGTCGGCGCAAAAAAGTAATTTTAGACACAGACGCTTACAATGAAATTGACGATCAGTACGCGCTTACATACTGCTATCTTGCAGATTCCATTGATTTGCAGGCTGTATACGCCGTACCCTTCCATAACGACAAAAGCACCGGATTTGAAGACGGCATGGTAAAGAGCTATGAAGAAATCAAAAAGGTGCTGCATATGATCGATCCGAACTATACCACACCGGTATTTGAAGGCAGCCGCACCACGATTGAGGTCAGCGGTGGTCCGGTAGACAGCCCTGCTGCACGCAATCTGATTGAGGTTGTAAAAAATTCGGATGAAATCGTTTATGTGCTGGCAATCGGTGCAATTACCAATGTTTCCTCCGCGCTGATGATGGATCCTTCCATAAAAGACAATATGGCAGTGATCTGGCTTGGCGGTAACCAAATCGAAGGCGACAATCTGGGCGAATTCAATCTGGTGCAGGATTTCACCGCTGGACAGATTCTGCTGAACTCCGGTGTACCGCTGCTGCTGTGTCCCGCATGGTTCATTGTGTCCGTGCTCACCACCAATATTGAACTGACACGGGATCTGATGGGCTACAACAAAGTATGCGACTATCTGGCAGGCATTACCGAACAGACCTGGAGAGACGCAGGCGAAAATCCGTCCTGGGTGCGCACCATCTGGGATATCGCCGCACCGGCAATACTGGACAACCCGGACTGCGCTGAAATCGAAATCATCCCCACGCCGATTTTTACCGATCAGCGAGTATATGCTTTTGACAGCACACGCCATAAGATGATGTATCTGAAATCTATCAACCGGGAAAAGGTGTTCGACGCTACCTGGAAGATTCTCAAATCTCTGAAGGATAAATAAACAGCACAGAAGGGACTGTAAGAATTACAGTCCCTTCTTCTTGTCCAAGGAAACATACAATAAATTGACATTCCAAGAGAGGCACGGCATAAGCTTTCGTCAAACGTTACAAGCCTCCCTTGTGCAAAGGGAGGTGGCTCGCTGTAAGCGAGTCGGAGGGATTGTTTATACATGCTGCCGATTTATAGATTCTGCAAAATGATCGTTTTACAATCCCTCACCCGCTACGCGGGAGCTCCCTTTGCACAAGGGAGCCTTTTTTAT
>BLMO01000083.1 GCA_011957885.1 Clostridiales bacterium | reverse complement strand
AATCCCTCCGAGTTTTGCTGCGCAAAACCCACCCCCCTTTGCACAAGGGGGGCTTATAATGTTTGGCGAAAGTTTGTGCCGAGCCTCCCCCTCTTTGCTGGGGGGGCTTATGAAGTTGAAAGACCCTTTTCACATACTTTCTATACCGTCTTTTGGTAAAAACGCAGAAAACTCTTGATTTTTTAGCTGCATGGTATTACAATAATACTACTATGTTTTACCAAAACAGATAGGAGAGATAAATATGGCGACAAAGTTCAGAAAAATCGGGGTGCTCACTTCCGGCGGAGACGCGCCCGGTATGAACAACGCAGTGCGGGCGATTACCCGTGCCGCTATTGCAAGCGGTGTTGAGGTGATCGGTATCAACGGCGGCTACAGCGGTCTAGTAAATGATAATGTGCGCGCCCTGACTGCACAGGACGTTTCCAACGTGGTAACCCACGGCGGCACAATGCTGTATTCTGACCGGTGTGCGGAGTTTAAGACAGAGGAAGGTATGGCGCGCGCCATTGCTACCTGCAAAAAATATGAGATTGACGGAATTGTAGCCTGCGGCGGCGACGGTACGTTCCGAGGGGCTACAGACCTTTCCAACCGGGGCATTCCTACCATTGGCATACCCTGCACCATCGACAACGATATCACTTCTACAGAATATGCCATCGGCTATGACACAGCTATGAATACTGTGGTTCAGATGGTTGACCGTCTGCGGGACACCTGCGAATCCCATGCAAGATGCAATGTAGTGGAGGTTATGGGAAATAACGCAGGCGGCATCGCAATTCAAACTGCCATTGCCTGCGGCGCGGTAGCTTGTGTAATCAATGAATCTCCTTTTGATGAAGCAGCTATGTATGAGAAGATCAAACGGCTAAAGGCTGCCGGCAAGCGCAGCTTTATTGTGATTGTGTCAGAGTTGATTCCGGATTATGCAGATCCTGCATTTGCAAAACGGATTCAGGAAAACACCGGTGTGGAAACAAAATTTGCACGTCTTGCCCATGTGGTACGCGGCGGCAGTCCCACTTTGCGCGACCGGGTAGTAGGCGCACGGATGGGATCCCGTGCTGTAGCAGAATTGCTGGCAGGTAAGTCCAATTTGGTTATTTGCGAGCAGGGCAATGAAATTGTGACTGTTGACATCAATCTGGCACAGACTGCCGACCGTCTCTATAAAGGCAAGGACGGCATGGAGGTGCTGGAGAAATACAGCAAAGAAGAGCAGCAGGAAATTCTTGCTGCCGGTGAGAAGAAGCGGGCATATTTCAAAATGATGAGCGCATTGCTGGATGAGATTTCCGGCTGATTAAAATGGTATAAAAAAGCCCCAGGTCTCCCTGGGGCTTTTTTATATGCTTTCAGATTTCATCGCAAAGACGGGCAACAAGGAATTTATAGAACTTCTCTTTATCTTCCCACTTCACGGCAACGTCCATTTCTTTGCCGCGCATGGGGTCGATCAGGGTAAGCGATGCATCATTCGTATAAATCGGCAGCCGCTCATAGATCAAGTTGTTGTGGGTGATCACACAGTATACACCTACCGTGTCAAACAAAGGAGAGCTGGGACCGTGATAGTCCCAGGGCAGATTTTTCATCCAGATATCGGTGCATTCAATCATCGCGCCCACAAGAGGATCCGTTTTGCCATATTCGCGCACTTTATCGAAATAAGGCGTATCCAGAATAATTCCGCCGGAAACGTCAAGTGGGAGCAGCTCCACTTCCCAATCTGTCTTTTCGACGCCGCGGCGCCATGCGTCAAGATCGCAGCGGATATTCCATTCGCTTGCAAGGGCGGGATACCAGCCAACAAATCCATTGTTGTATACGTTGCCTGCAATTGCAACAACACGGCTTTTTTTCGCGATACGCGGCTCTTTTGCGTAAGCCTCAGCAAGATTTTTAAAGGAGCCGATTGCAAGAATGACGACCTCTTCATCAGAGCTCATTATGTATTCGATCATTGCGTCGGCTGCGTTTTCACGAACATTTGGATATGCAGAAAGATCATAGTCGTCAACCCAGTCGTGGATTCTGTTGAAGGATTCGTGCCCGACTTCGCCGATTCCTACAACGACATCCTCTCTGCCTGCAAGCTGCAGCATTTTTGCGCTGAGTTTTGCTTTGTAAACGGTATCATATTCATTGGTTGTTACCATTTTCAAATCTATTTCGGGACTTTTCAGAATCATGGCAAGCGCCCATGTATCGTCAATGTCGCTTCCGATGTCCGTATCAAGGATGAGTGGAATTGCTTTTTTCATCTTAAAGTTACCTTTCAGGGTGTTTTCCTCAATTGTACCATAAAAAACGCACTTGTGTGCATTTTGACAGAAATTTTTCTATTTTATATTTTTTTATCCTGTTTGCCTTTTGATTCGATAATTGACAAATTGTACGCAAAATGGTATAATTCTGCCTGTATTTACAAATTTTTATAAAATAAAAATGGATACCATATGGAAAATAATAAAACTTTAAGGGAAACACCGCATCCTGTGTTGCTGAAAAAAGAACTGCCCGCCTTGCTTTGCCTGCTGTTGGCTCTGGCGTTATTTTGCTGCGTGGTTCTAAGAATACTCACACCGAAACGGATGGATTATGGTGCTGTTTGGGGCATGTACGGTGAGGAAAAAGAAAATACCATTGATATCCTGTTTTATGGATCGTCTCTGACGTATTGCGATATCATTCCTTCCGAAATATATAAAAGCACAGGGATTGCGACTTTTATTATGGCAGGGCCGGAGCAGACTATGCCTGTAACGTACCGGTATTTTCTCGAAAGCCTCAAAACCCAGTCCCCAAAAGCTGTTTTTATTGAGGCAACCGGCATACTTTACGAGCGCAGCAACCGGTCAATCAAAGCGAACCTTATGTATATGCCGTGGGGTCTCAACCGTCTGATTCCAACAATACAGGAAACAGAGGGCGAGGAACGCATCGAACTTCTGTTCCCTATGTACTCCTATCATGACCGTTGGGACAAGATTGGAATAGAAGAAATCCGTTCCAATCTTCATGGATACGATGCGGATCTGCTGGCGGGATATACATTTCTCACAACTGCCGAGCCGATTGCAGAAATAACAGAGCGTACATTTTCCGAGGATCCGGATAATTACAGCCGAAATTTAGTGTATGCGGAGAAAATAGTAGAAAGATGTCTGTCCGATGGAATAAAGCCTGTATTTTTTATCTCCCCCACGTCAGCCCGAATGAACAGTGACGTTAGAAATAAACTAGAAGAGGATCTAACTGCCCTTGGCGCTGCATTTGTTGATTTCAATGATGATTTTGAGAAGCTATCCCTGGACTTTTCTACAGATTTTTACGATAAACTGCATCTGAACTGCCTGGGAGCGGAAAAATTTTCTCAGTATCTTGCTGAAAAACTCACGGAATGGGATTATAAGGAAACGGAACACAGTGACAGGGAGTTGTGGGAAGAACGCATTGCACATTACACTTCTCTGCGGGAGGGCATGACGCTCTCTCACCGGTCCTGATACTACTGAAATCGGAGGCAGAAGCTTTTGAATTTTAATTCTTTAATATATCTGTGCTTTTTGGCGCTGAATGTCATTTTGTATTATATCCTCCCGCCAAAGATCCGAAACTATCAGTTATTGGCAGCAAGCTATTTGTTTTACATGTGCTGGAGTCCGAAGTACTCCCTGCTGATGCTGCTTTCCACGCTTATTACATATGTCTGCGGATTGTTGGTGGATCGTTCGGCGCTTGGTAAACGGAAACTGTGGCTTGTTCTCAGCTTTGTGTCCAATCTTGCCATTCTTTTCTTCTTTAAATATTTCAACTTTACAGTGGATATTATCACCCGCACGCTGAATTTTGCCGGACTGCATCTGCAGCCTACAACGCTGAACGTGCTGCTTTCTGTTGGAATATCCTTCTACACCTTTCAGGCGTTGGGATATACGGTTGATGTATACAGAAAAGATATTCAGGCGGAGCGCAATTTTGCAGACTATGCGTTGTTTGTTTCCTTTTTTCCGCAGCTTGTTGCCGGACCGATAGAGCGTTCCGGGAATATGTTTCATCAGTTAAAAGAATATCATCCATTCAGGCTTGAGAACATTCGGGACGGGATTTTGCCAATCCTTTGGGGACTTTTTAAAAAAATGGTTCTTGCTGATAATCTTGCAGTTGCAGTGAACACTGTATATAATGCACCCGCCGAGCACTCGGGCGGTGAATTCATTATTGCAACGCTTGCTTTTGCGATTCAAATATACTGCGATTTTTCTGCCTATTCCGATATAGCCAGAGGATCTGCCAAGATGATGGGCTTTGATCTGATGAAAAACTTCCGCTGTCCGTATCTGGCGGTGTCTATACAGGATTTTTGGCGGCGCTGGCATATTTCCCTGTCCTCATGGTTCAAGGATTATTTGTATTTCCCTCTGGGCGGCAGTCGGTGCTCAAAGGTGCGTCATCTCTTGAATATTATGATTGTGTTTACTGTCAGCGGATTGTGGCACGGTGCGGCGCTTACCTTTGTGATCTGGGGCATTTTGAACGGTTTGTATCAGGTTATATCAAAGCTGCTGGATCCGCTGCGCAAAAAGCTGTTTACTCTGCTGCATATCCGGGAGAATGCAGGTTGGCTGCATGTTTTGCGGGTGCTTATTACCTTCTGTCTGACTTGCATTGCATGGATATTCTTCCGTGCAAACACATTGTCTGACGCGCTGCATATTCTGCATGCAATCCTTGGTACCGTGAAGCACGGATTTATCGTTGATTTTGGCACCTCATTCTCACTATCGGTATATGCGCTGCTTATGGTACTTGTCTGCACAGTGGTGCTGTTGATTGCCGATTGGTTTATTTCTGAAAAAGATCTTACAGGCAAAATCAATCAGTATGTAGCGCCCAGATATGCGGTATATTTTATACTGATTGCCGTGATTCTGCTGTTCGGATCCTACGGCGCAGGATATGATCCCCAGGACTTTGTGTATTTTCAATTTTGACGGACGGGAAATATAGTGCAAAGGTGTCGGCTTTGAAGCATAACTCCCGGTAAAGGTGCCTGTCGTGCAGCAGACTTTCGCCAAACGTTACAAGCCTCCCTTGTGAGGGACCACTGCGTGGCTCCCAAAGGGAGCTGTCGTGCAGCACTCACATAAAAAAGGCTCCCTTGTGCAAAGGGAGCTCCCGCGTAGCGGGTGAGGGATTGT
>BLMO01000082.1 GCA_011957885.1 Clostridiales bacterium | reverse complement strand
GATTATTGTTCATAACTACGTTCCGGCTTCCGAAAGATCCTACGAACTCCGGTCCTGCTTCACGCGCGATGAACAGTTCCCCGTAACCCGGGATGCCTCCGTCGGCAAACTTAGGTATAGTAGGATATTCTTTTGGATATTCAACTTCTGGAATATCGTTAAAAATCGAAGCCAACCCTGAAGTCAGTCCCCCAGCAAGTGCTCCAATCGCAGCTCCGATTGGTCCTCCAATCATAAATCCAACTACACCGCCAACTAAAGTACAAATAGCTATCAATATTCCTTCCGCTACAAAAGAAAGTTCCTTTAAAAGTGCATTTATAGTATCAATTGCTGTTCTCATAATTTTTTCAATTGTAGGATTTAGTTTATTGATTAACTCATTTAATATATCAACTACTGATTTTTTTATTTCTTTAATAGTAGGTGCAATAACCTCTTCCATAACATTATCAATTTTAGTTTGAATGGATTGCACTAGAGGTTCTATCGTTTCCGTCCATGCATTTTCTATGAAGGAAAATGCCTTATCTGCTCTTGAAAGAATATCTACTTTCCATGCTGTTTTAACGAATGATATTATATCATCCACTCTTGGTATAACGTCCGTCGTCCATGCATTTTGGATAAAAAGCGCTAACGGTTCTATACTACCTTTCCAAATCTCCACGATAAATGCCGCTGCTTCATCATATCTGGGTAATATTTCATTGGTAAAAGCTTCTTGTACAAAAGTAATTGCTGGTTCTATGGTATTTACCCATGCTTCCTTGATAAAGTTAGCAGCTTCATCATATCGTGGCAGCACTTCATTACCCCAGTTGTCCGTAATAAAAAGGATAGCCTCATCATATCTGGGTAAAAAGTCATTTGTCCAGCTATCTGTAATAAAGAGCATCGCCTCATCATATCTGGGTAGTATTTCATTTGTAAAGCTATCTGTTATGAATAATATTGTTTCATCAAATTTAGGCAGGATATCGTTTGCCCAACTATCCAACAGCGAAGTTGCAGCAGTAGTTAATGTTTCTGAAACAGATACAACTGAACTTTCTGTCTGAGTAATCAAGCCACGAAAGCTATCTACCAATTTGTTAAAATTTTCTATAGTGTTATCTATTGTTGACATGATAACTCCTTTCATAAATTTTATTATTAAATTATTTCATTGCGTAGGAGATTTTTATGAAAAAGTTGCTTTTATTCACACTCATCCTTTCTTGTTTGTGTTTATGCAGTTGCAATTGGCTTACAACTAATTCAAACGATCCTTTATTAGAATGTTCTCCGCAATCTTCGCCTGACAATCCTATTCCCTTAGGTGAATATGCCTATATTTCTACCGAAAAAATCACTTATAAAATGAAGTTTGTAGAATTTCAAAAGTATTCTACCCAAACAATTGCAATAATGAATATTGAAGTGACAGAACTGCAGGCTAGCGAAACATATTCACCAAAAGATTTCGCTATGCTTTTAACAAACGGACTGCTTGTACCAAGCATTAGTGGAAAAGTTGATACAGATATAAACATTCCACATCTCTCAGATGTTACTTTTGGATCAAAAGGGAATACAGATTTTTATATGCGTTTTAATTGCAATATTGATGACTGTAATATGGTAATTTACGAACCTAGTGGTGATGAATTAATATATTTCGCATCCAAATAAAAGTTTAATATGCTTAATATATTTTTTGAAATATAGCCAGTTTATCTCCTCCTTTCATCTAAAAACTTACGTGATATGTAAAGAGTGAAATAGAGTTATATTTTTGGCCAGAGGTGGCCAAGGCAACTGTCCGGCTTTGTGCCGAACCCCTCCCTTGGGCATCTCTGTCGCTACATGGAACAACGTGTTCCTGATAGACTTTTTGTGCCAAGCACCTCCCGTAGATAAGCGGACGCCGCGTTCAGCCCGCACAGTTTCCATC
>BLMO01000081.1 GCA_011957885.1 Clostridiales bacterium | reverse complement strand
CGTCAAGTTTCATTGGCAAAACGGGATAGGTCAGCGGCACGCCCATTTTCAGCATGATCTCATACACAACATCCATATCCGTGCGGTCGTCCTTGATGCTGTCGATCATATCGTTCATGCGGTCGAGGATGATCTGATAGTCTTCTTCTGCAACAGGCGTTCCGTCCCACAGCTTGAGATTTGATGTATCCAGCTTGAACACCCTAAAGCCAACATCGGGCAGAGGTTTTTCTTCCTCACCGATTTGGATTTGCTTGTTCTGTTCTTCTGTTTCAGTGAGAATCTTTGCGCCTGCCCTACGGATGCGTTCCTTACCAATCTCGCAGATGGTTTTATAGCCCGCTTTGTAGGCTTCCGACTTTTCATCGCAGACTTCAGGTAACTGCACACAGATAAACCTGCGGTTGCCGCTGTCTTCGGCGTTAAGTTGCATAACAGCATGGGCGGTAGTGGCGGAACCAGAGAAGAAATCGAGGATGATGTCGTTGTCACAAACACCTGCCAATTGCATGAGTTTTTTGATTAAAGTTGTCGGCTTAGGGGTGTCAAAACAAGAAGTGCCATTAAACAATGTTTGTAACTCTTTTGTTCCTTTTGTTGCAGTTCCAAAGCGGTCTCCTGTAAACCACGTATTTTCAATGGAACCAAATTCCTTCTTCTCTTCATAAAATACTTTCAACTGAGGGCGTGATTCTCCTGTTTTTCCAAAAACAATTCTATTATCACTTAAGTATTCAAAATATTTATTTTCCTCTGTTCTCCAACATCTACCACTTGGAGGTAAATACTCTTTACCAGTCTTTGGATTTTTTATAATATAGGTTAAATTCGGACGTATGTTCGGAGCATCAAAAGGATCGGCTTTCCATATTCCTCTAGGATCATTATCAGGATTATCAAATTTGTCTTTATCAAGTGGCAAAGGATGACAAACAAAATCTTTTTTCCCATGCCATTCCTCATAATTTTTTTCTTTTAGTCTTCTATTCTCTATGCGCCTTCTCTTTGCATAACCGATAATATATTCGTGACTAATACTTAAATCTGTATCATTTTGAATAGATTGACGAGCCTGCCATGGTATTTGTGCAACAAAATTTTCCTCGCCAAACACCTCATCACAAACTTTACGCAGATTAGTAACCTCATTATCATCAATACTAATAAAAATTACGCCGTCATCCCGCAAGAGGTTCGCCGCTAACCGCAGGCGGGGATACATCATGTTCAGCCAATTTGTATGGTATCTGCCCATTGTTTCGGGATTGGATTTGGTAGTCTGCTGGGTGACTTCTTTGTACCGTGCCATGGGATCGGCAAAATCGTCCTCATACACAAAATCGTTACCTGTGTTATAGGGCGGGTCAATATAGATCATCTTTACTTTGCGGTAGTAGGCGGTTTGCAGAAGCTTGAGGACTTCCAGATTGTCACCTTCTATATACAGATTTTGTGTATCGTCAAAGTTTACGCTTTCTTCATGGCAAGGACGCAAAGTTCCCGTTGACCGCTTCTGCGCCAGCCGCAGACTTTCGGCTTTGCCGTGCCACTCGAACTTATATTTTTCAAAGTCGTTGTCAATGTACTCACCGCACAGGGACAGCAGCTTGTCTATATCCAGTTTGCCCTCTGCAAAGCATTCGGGAAACACAGAACGCAGCTTGTCCATGTTGGTTTGCTCTATATTCATCGAAAGTCCGTCTATTTTATTAGGCATTATTTTGTTCCTCCTTATCGTTATCATTTGTTACGTTTAAATATTCCGGATGCTTATCTATCAGATCAAATACCCATGGCTGAACAAAGCCGGGAGCCATTCCTCCTTCTGCAGTGCATGTTCCCGATGCCATGGAAACAATTTGAAAAGTCTCAAGTTTTTTTACAACAGGGTTATTAAGATCAATCATAATAGTTGTTTTGTGATTATTATATAAATTTTCAAGATATTTCTTTTCAGCGTTAGAAAGGTGTTTAAGAATATATTTGTATGTACCCCAAGTCTTGTGTTTATTAATATAAGACCTAAACTTTTTCAATAACCATTCACCAATATAAGAAAGTAATAAGGCCACCGAAACTACCATAAGAACAAATATCCAAAGTCCATACTCTTCCCTGAGTTTTATTATATCAAATGGCAATAACCTTTCCGGAAAAAACAATAAGAAAATACATGCAATAGAGATGGCAAATGCTATGCGTGCCGATACCTTTAAAAGTTTGACAATATCAATTTTCATTCGTTTACCTTCCCTCCACTTTTATTACAAATTCTCTTGTCGCTATTGCGGTTGGTTTTTCTTTTCCGAGGAATGCTTCGATGTCTTTTTCCAGCTTTAAATCAAGCTGCATTTCCTCAAAAAACTGTGTTTCCTGCTTCTGCATAAATTCCTTTTGCACCGTGTTGATCTGCTTTTGCAGTTTCAGCCGGAGCAGTCTGTCATCGGTTCCGGCAAGCTCGCTTTCCATTCTTTTTACCTGCTTTTCCAACGCATCCACAGCGTGACTCAAAGCGGATTTGCTTTTTGCCGTTTGCAGCTTCATCCGATCCACTTCCTCAGCCTGCAAAGACGTGAGTTGCTCTGTTTCCTTTTCCAAAAGCTCGTCCGTATTAAACAAGCGATCCAGCTCATGGAGACTGCTCCTTGCTGTCCCTTTAAGCCAATGAACCGTTTTGCGTTCACCCTCTGTATAGTTGATCACGGGAAGGGAGAGAATTTTCCTGCATTCTTCCTCCGACAGCATTTCACCCGTATCGGTTTTGCCGATCAATACGCTATACTTTCTATCCCGTGGTTTGATTGCGACGGAATACAGCGCAATGTGACAGGAAGGTATCTCCGCATCCACAGTCATTGTTCCAATATCGGCGCATTCCAATTGACGCAGAACTCCTTGTGCCAACAGGCTTGAAAAGGTGATCCGACCATATTTCGGTTTAAAGTCGGGAGCCATGCCGTATTTCTTTTGGCTTTTATATTTCTTACTGCCGCCGTTCGACCAATAGTAGAACAGCATGGGCAGTTCCGTATAATCTGTTGCCGTTATCGTCTGTTCGGTATCGTTGATTTCATAACGGCAATCTGTATGTTCCGCATTATACTGCTCAAAGAAGAATTTTACGACTTCCCAAAGCTGTGCGTTGTATTCCTTTGCTTTTTCCTCTGCGTATTTTGGGGTGATCTTTACTTTACTGGCAAGTTCTCTTGTAAAGGTGGTGAACAGGATATTTTCAGCGTCGGATACAAGCTGTCGGTTTTCTTCCTCATGGGCATCAAGCGTTGCTAAATAATCGGCCTGTACTTGGTCTTTTGTCCGTGCCTTTTCTGTAAATTCACTGATAGCGGCGTTCAAATCGTCGGTAAACCCGCCGATGACCGCATCGGATACGCCGAACACGCCGTCTGCAAGAATATGGCGTTTATTGACCAATTCCAGTTTGCGCACATCTGTGAAATTGTTTTTATCAATAAATGTTAGCACAAGCACATCATTTTGCTGATCCAGCCTGTGGCAGCGGTCGATCCGCTGTTCCATTTTCAGCGTATTATACAGGAGATCATAGTTGATTACGAACGCGGATTCCTGCAAGTCAAAGCCTCTTGCACCGTTATCGGTGGAGAGGAGGATCTCGCCGTGTTCCTTAAATTCTTTGATTGCAGAGTAATCGGCAGAGCCGTTATAAAGCTGGGTTTTATACTTTTCTTTTAAAAGATGATACAGATACTTCTGCGTTTCAGCACTTTCGGTAAAAATCAGAGCTTTTTTATTTGCACCAAACTTTTTCAGAACGGGAAACACTTTGCGCAGCGCAAGCAAAAGCATCTTGGCTTTTTCATCTATGGTTATACTTTCCGCAACGTCAATCATCTTTTGAAGTTCTGCTACTTCAGACTCAGCACCGTCCATGTTTTGGATTTGTTTTATTGCGCTCTTGAGTGTATGCAAAACAGCAGCTGTAGACGAACCAGAATATCCAAGCAATTTTAAAGTTGACCTATAACCATCCAATTCAGGCATGGAATTTCTGTTTGGTTTATTTGCATACGCAAAAACCATATCGCATAACTCGCGCTCTTTTGGTGATACATCATATTCATAGGTTATGTGGATTCGTTCGGGAATTTTTGCGTACTGCTTTGCCTGTAAGCGCAAAGTACGGAAGCAATATTTGCTGACTCGCTCTGCCAGTTCTGGATAGTTCTTCGGCTGTCGCAGATACCGGTGATTATAAGTCTCAGAGTCGGGCAGCACGGTTTCATCAATGAAATACATGAGACCATACAAGTCCATGATATTCTTCTCAATGGGTGTTCCGGTCAGCAAAATTTTGAAGGAATCTTCTGCAATCTCTTTTAGGATTTTCGCCTGCTTACTGTTCTCTTTACTGACAGAAGACAAGGCGCTGGCTTCCTCAAACACGGTCAGCTCCCAATTGATTTCCTTTGCTGCCGCCTGCTGATCCACTAAAAATGCATAAGTGGTTAGTATGACGGCGTCCTGTTCAAAAGCATTTGGACTATCTTCGGATATATTTTTGTCCCAATCTTCACGGCTTGTTAATACGACATAGGGAATCGTATAGCAGCGGTCAAGTGTGTCAATCCACTGCATAAGCAAATCAGCATTGGGAACAGCGATCAAAATATGACCTATTCCTTCCAGCCATTTTTGCACAATAACAAGCATGGCTTCGTGTGTCTTTCCCATTCCCGCTTCATCACACAGGATGACGCCCTTTTGGTAAGGCGAACGCATGGCAAAGCTGGCGGCTGCAACTTGAAAGGGATAGACTTTGATATCGGCAGAAGCAAAAACAGGGACAAGTGCATCCTCTTTAGGCAGGTTTTCCAAAAGCCTCGCTGTATAGTAAGCATGAAATGGAGTTTGCAGCATCTACATTTTCCTTTCGTTTGTTACATTCAATACCTTTCAAATTCCTGCATCATTTACTTGATTTCCCATAATTCATCAAATCGTTATTTATTACTTTAGCATACCATATTTTGCCTAATATTTCAACAACTTCTGTCCTTATTCTGCTGTAATCTCTTTTCAAGTGGGAAGTTCACTTTTACCTGTCATTATGACAGGTAGCACCTACCACTTCGTCGCCGCAAACTACACATCGCTCATTTTGCCGTGAAACGGCAAAAACGCTTTGCTGCGTTGCGTCTTCTCTCCCCAAAAGTCAAATCCTTGCAAGCAAGAATCGTGACTTTCTCGGGGCCCCCGTTTAGATAGTACCCCCTTGGCGGCAGGTGCATTTTTCCCTGTTACTGTCCTTTCATTTTGTAAAGCAAACTGCTCTTGCCGCCTTTTTCACGATATCGCTGCTCAGTTTCAAGCAACCCTGCTTTTCGTAAATCTTGCAAGGCACGGCGGACAGTAGACTGTGACAGCTTCAGTTCTGACGCGATGGTTGGAATTGCTGGCCAGCATTCACCGTTTTTGTTGGCTCGGTCTGCAAGGTATATATACACAGAAACAGCACGGTGGGGCAGTTCCATGCGGTATAAAAAATCAAGTCTGCCCATTGGATTTTACCTCCTGCGGCTCGGCGGAATAGATTCCAACATGGTACCGCCGCCGTCATTTTTGTTCTTTGGCTTGTTCGGCGGTATCCTCTGCGGTTCATTGCTCCGGCTCTCTTGCTGATTTACACCACCCGTTGCTGTCTCGCAATCCAGGAAAGTCGGCTCTATCAGCCATTCGGGATGATACTTTTGTACGATGCCGTCTATGATCTCCTTCTTTTCCGCATACACAACCTCACGACCGCCGTTATCCTCTACGGTATAGGGATTGTCCTTGTCAAATTCGATGCCCCACTTGAAGAACAGCTTCAGCCTAACCTTCATGGGATGAAATCCTGTTTTCATCACCACAAACTGACCTTTTGGCATGGATTTCAACTCATCGGGTGTCATCAACGGGCGCTCAATCATCTGCAAGGACTGAGAGGGATCGTTTTTGGATCGGCTGACAGATCCACTCATGACCGTTCTGCTCCCAAGGGCTTTAGAGAGTACCTCCGCTGAGCTGCTGTTAGGTGCGAAACCGCCAAACAGCGTGATCTGCGTATTATCCACGATGATCTCCGCACCTTCCTTGCCGTAGTTCTTGTCGAGTTGCGAGAAGGACTGAATAATCGGCACGATCTGCAAGCGCCTGCTTCGGGATGCGGAAAACATCATCTCGGCGGACTCGATCTTTGGTAAGGTTCCGAACTCGTCGCAGAAGAAGACACAGCGTTTTTTCAGTTTGCCGCCGTTTTCATCGGCAACGGCCAGTATCTCACGGTATAGCTGTTGGATGATCAGCGAGATCATGAAGAAGGTGTTGGGATTTTCCTCCGGCATGATAACAAAGATAGCTGACTTTTCATTGCAGAATTTTTCTGCGTCAATCTCGGTATCAAAGCACAGAAGCTGTTCCAGCTCCGAATCGAGGAATGAATTTAATCGAGAAAGTGCCGTCGACATGACCGAAGCCATCGACTGCTCGGCAGTGTTGAGGGCTGCCCCTGCAAACCATTTCGCCTTATGATCGTTCGGGAGCATCTCCATAAGCTGCTGGAACTGATTCTTTCCTTTTTTCTGCGAGGGAGCAAGCAGTTCTTGGATAATTTTGAACACTGACACAATGTGCCGTTTCTTCGGTTCGCAGAATTCAGCCACCAGCAGAATCGTTGCGGTGAGCAGTCCTTCGGCGGCATCATAAAAATAGGCGTTCTGTCCGAAGCTCGCCGCATCCATGCCTGACAGGATGATGGTCTTGGAGATAATCTTCGCATACTTTTCTGCTTTGGCTTTGTAGATGAGCAGTTGTTCCTTTTGATACAAGTCCATATATTTGTTTACGAGGTGCAACAAATTATTGCCGTTTGAGCGTGTGGGATTTCTTAAATCAATAACCGATACATGGTAGCCGTACTGCTTTGCGATGTTGCCGTAGTTACGCATGACATCGCCTTTGGTATCAGTCGAGAGGAAAGACATTCCGCTTGCGCAAGCGTATTCGATGCAGGGATACAGCCAATAGGCGGTCTTTCCTACGCCTGCCGCGCCGATCATGAGGACATGGACATCTTCTGTATCCACAAGCGCCGTTGTGCCGAGCTTGCCTCTGCTGCATCCCACTACGATGCCTTGCGGCAGAGTTTCTTCAGTCGGTTCAGCCCTTTTCTTTCGGAATGGCTTCTTTTTGGAGAAGTGAGATGCTGTCGGCATGTGTCCTTTTTCTGCTTGCTTTCGCCACTTTTCCGGCGTGAACGGGATATGCCGATAGGTCTTGCGTATCTCCGATTTGGTTGCCCATCTTGCCGTACCGTGCTGACCGTCACCGACCGTCTTTGATTTGATATTATTAAGGTTGTAGATATGAGCAAGCAAAGTAATACCGCCGAGAACGCAAAACATAACGGCAGCAATCAATATTAAAGCGCCAATGCCTGACATGGTTCTTCACCTTCTTTCTCATCTTCATTGGGTATGAATAAATCCGCACGAAGGGGCGGATCATTGCCCCCGGCGGCTCGCCGGTCATCGTTCCAGTCCTTTTTGAGTGGCACGAGGATTTTGGATTGTATTCCCTTTTGGGTAAGTCTTTCGGAGATTCGTTTGTCAGCTTTTTGTCCGGCATCATCGTTGTCCATACAGAGAAAAACAGATTTGATATTCGGATGATCTTCGAGCATCTGCCACATCACACGGTCGGCAACACCGCAACAGGCGGCATAACTGTGGCTTTGCCATTCCGTTTTATTCATCGAAATAAAGGACAGCATATCAATCGGTGCTTCAAACAAATAAAGCCTGTCGCTGGTACCGTTCCAATGGAAGCTGTATTCGGGAATACAACTGTCGATGTTTCCTTTAAATGTGCTGTTCTGTCCGGTGCCGCGCTTGTGCGCATGGCGGGGTACGCCGTCTGTATCGTATCCCACAAACACAGCGTTGTGATAGTCTGCCGATTCATAAATCATTCCCGCTTTTACGAAGGTATTCAGCACCTCGCTGTCGATCCCTCGGTGTTTTACAAGATACGCATACACACGACGCATCGTGTCATTCTTTGGCGGGAGTTTAAATGGCTTTACTTCTTTTACGATAGGCGGCGATGTGATCAGCGTACCGCCGCTGCCGCCGAGCAAATATTCCATTGCTTCGGGGTAGGACTTGCCCATAAACCTGCGGACAAAAGCTATAGCATCCCCACCTTGTCTGTCGTATTGATGAAACCACAGATTGCCGCGGAGCGTGACTTTTGCCGATCCGTCCTTCCACTCAAACTCTTTGCCAGAGCGTTTGAGCGTCTCGCCCTGACTGCGGAGCATCGAGACAAGATCGATGCTTCGTGCCTGTTCTCTCTGCTCGTCTGTAAAATGAATATAGCTTGACATAAGGACTCCTTTCGTAAATATAGAAAATAAAAACCGTTGTTTGATACAACGGCAATGACTATGGCATATCATGATATACGGGAGGTATTAGTCTATGAATCAAAACAACCGTTATCACGAAACAAACCGATGCAGCTTTCCTACAGCTTTTCCGCCACAGCATCAGGACGAACAGCCGGGACTGGAATACATCATGAAGCCACTTCCCATGAGCGAATGCTGTAAGCCCCATCGCAAATTGGAAAACAAAATTGCTCTGATTACCGGCGGCGACAGCGGAATTGGCAGAGCGATTGCATACGATTTCGTAAAAGAAGGTGCCAAAGTCGCTGTTGTTTACTTTGATGAAGACCGAGACGCAAACGAGACTGCCGCCAAAATAAGACAGCTCGGCGGCGAGTGTTTACTTTTGCGAGGAGATTTGAAAAATCCGGACTTTGCAAAGGACTGCGTGGAAAAAACCGTACATTGTTTCGGAGCGCTTGACATCCTTATCAACAATCATGCGTTCCAGTTTATACAGCGCAGCATACTGGATATTTCTCATGAACAGCTTGCGTTCATATTCCAGAACAATGTATTTTCCTTTTTCTATCTGATCCAATATGCTTTGCCCTATATGAAAAAAGGATGTTCCATTATTAACACCACCTCTGTCACCGCCTACGAGGGAAACAAGGATTTGATTGATTACAGCGCGACCAAGGGCGCGATTGTGGCTTTGACAAGATCGCTGTCTCTGTCTCTTGCGGAAAAAGGAATCCGGGTAAACGCCGTAGCGCCCGGCCCGATCTGGACTCCGCTGATTCCCGCGTCCTATTCAGCAGAAGAGGTAAAAACCTTCGGTTCAAAAACCTCACAGGTTCCTATGATGCGGGCAGGGCAGCCGTGCGAGGTTTCCCCGTGTTATGTGTTTCTTGCATCCGATGACGCAAGCTATATGACAGGTCAGGTGCTTCATCCAAACGGCGGTACGATTGTCGGCTCCTAATATAAAAAAAGCGTATGGAACAGTAAGTTCATACGCTTTTTGCATATTATCCCGTCCTCACAAGCTGCGGCATCTCGCAGTGAAGATAATCAATCGCCGCGTCGGTGTCGGATATCCACATCTGCAGCTTGTCCCTCGGCAGAATGACCGGCATTCTGTGATGCACATCCTTCATGGAATCGTTGGCAGCAGTTGTGAGAATTACATATCTCCGTATTCCGTCATACTCCTTGCTGATCCCCGCCATATAAAGCGTCTGCTCATCGGGCAAGCGGAACAGGTATTTTCGCTTTTGTGCATCCCATTCGTAAAATCCTGTACTCGGCACAATGCATCGACCTGTGAAAAGGCTTTGACGGAATGTTTTCTTTTCCTCCGCCGTTTCCGCGCGGGCATTGATGATCACACCGCTGCCCTTATATTTCGGGAATCCCCATACAAGGGGTTTTGACGTTAGCTCCGATCCGTCCGCTGTTAGTACAGGTACTGTGTTTGTCGGAAAAATCTCACCTGTCCGTATCGGCTGGTCGGGATATCTCTGATTCACTTCCGCAATGATTTGTCGTATCTCCCCATTGTCCTGATCGTCAAATAATGAATACCGACCGCACATGATTATTACCTTGCCTTTCTTTGGATTTGTGCCTCAGCATGCGGCACAAATCGGGTCTGAAAGAGGTGTACTCACGCTTTTTGCATTCATCATCTTTCAGACTTTTGCCTCCACAAACCATCTCGGTTCTTCATAGAATAAATAGCTCTGCTTTCCGTTTATTCTGATCGTATACCGGATTCCCATACCGCCCGCTTTCAGAGAAGCTGCGCGCCGTACATCCAGCACACGGGTAATTTCATACACCGTTCCGTCTTCCCATAGAAGAGACAGCGGCGTTATCTTTCCCTCGGTATCGAATCTCGCCGTTACTTCCACAAATACTTTTCTTGCCATACGCACACCTCAATATAAATAGTATTCCTTTTTGCGGGTACACTATTCTAAATGAGGAAACGAGGTATTTTTATGGCTGTATCACACAGAGGCGCGATCTCTTTCGGCATGGTGCATATTCCGGTAGGACTTTACACCGCTACGCAGGACAACGATATTCATTTTAATCAGCTTTGCAAAGAGGACGGATCAAGAGTGAAATATAAAAAGGTATGCGCGAGCTGCGGAAAAGAAGTCGGCGCGGGAGATATTGTAAAAGGCTTTGAGTATGAGCCGGGAAAGTTTGTAACCATGACCGATGATGATTTTGAAAAAGCGAAATCCGAAAAGGATAAAACCATACACATTCTGCATTTTACCTATCTTCCGAACATTCGCCCGATATACTTTGATAAAACCTATCATGCCATTCCCGAACAGGGCGGGGACAAAGCCTTTGAACTGCTCAGGCGCGCAATGAAGGATGAGAACAAAATCGCGGTAGCAAAAACGGTAATGGGTACAAAAGAAAAATTGCTTGCACTGATTCCCACTGATAACGGTATTCTGATTGAAACACTGCTCTTTGCCGACGAGGTTAAGGACGCGCCGAAAGAAGCAACACATCCCGAAGTAAGCGATGCAGAGCTTCAGATGGCAAAAACATTGATCGGCGCTATGGTTAAGAATTTTGAGCCGGAGCAGTACAAAGACGAGTACAGAGAGAAGCTGTGGGAGATCATTAACGGAAAAATACAGGGCAAAGAAGTTGTCGCGCCACAGGAAACAGTTGTCAGTGTAATTGATCTGATGGAAGCGCTGAAACAAAGTCTTTCGCAGGCGGGAGTATCCCAGTGAGCGATCTGTTTGAACAGAAAAGCATTAAGCCCATGCTGATTGGTTCGGAGGGTGAGGCGTTTGATTCGCCGAATTATCTGTACGAGTTAAAATTGGATGGAGAACGCTGCATCGCCTATCTTGATCCTGAGTCCGGGACAGAGCTGCGGAACAAACGAAACTTGAAGATGCTGCCGAAGGTTCCAGAGTTATCCGACATTCACAAGCAGGTGAATTGCCGATGTATTCTCGATGGGGAGCTTGTGGTTATCAAAGACGGCAAGCCAGATTTTTACGAGATACAGCGGCGCTCTCTCATGAGCAATCCTTTGAAAATCGAGCTTGCCTCCCGCCAGAATCCTGCTTGTTTTACCGCTTTTGACATTCTGTATTATGAGGATCATTCCGTCTGCGACCTTCCTTTGACAGAACGCAAAGAACTGCTCCGAAAGATTATTCATGAAGAAACGGCGCGTTTTGCCGTATCAAGAGTGATTGAAAATAACGGGATTGCTTTTTATGAGCTTGCAAAGTCACAGGAGCTTGAAGGAATTGTCGCAAAGCGTAAGGACAGCCGGTATTACTTTGATAAGCGGACAAAAGACTGGATCAAGTGCAAGAATCTGAAAGACGATGATTATGTTGTCTGCGGATATCTTCCGAAAGACAACGGCATGACGAGCATTGTGCTCGGACAGTATGCAGATGGTATTTTGAAATATAAAGGTCATGTCACGCTCGGCGTTGGCGGCGAGGGCTTTCGTAAAATGCGGGAGCTGCCGCGGATTGATGCGCCGTTATTTGAAATTCCTTCCGGCAACGAAAACGCAGTATGGGTAGAACCTTCTCTGTGCTGTACAGTGAAATATATGGAAAAAACAGAATCCGGCGGTCTTCGACAGCCTGTTTTCAAGGGACTGCGGGAAGACAAAACGCCGGAAGAGTGTGTGGAAAAATAACCGTCCTTATTTGAAAGGACGGTTATTTGAAAAAGGATTCGGGATGGATGATATGATCCTCTTTGGGGTTCAACGATGAGAGCTGCTTGTCGGAGAGCAGCAGTCCGTTCTGAATGGCAAAATGACCGAAACGATTTCGAATATTATCCACTACGCCCTCTAAGGTTTCCTGCTTCTGAATGCCCGATATCTCCGGCAGCAGTGAAATCTGCTCGTTCTCGTTCAGCGACAGATTGCAGGCACGAACACTGAGTGAGCGCACAGGCTTTCCCGATGTGTGGTGGCGCTTGTACAGCTCAAAGGATTTTTCAAGCAGTGATTTTGCCGTGCGGTTGGGATAATACAGCTTGCCCTGCCTTTCATAGTTATGCAGTTCATTATCCCGCACGCCGATTTGTACGGTATTGCAGATAAATCCGTACTCCCGCATCCGTGCGGATACGCTTTCACACAGCACCATAAGCGTGATGCGGATGTCCTCATCGGTAACAAGATCGCGAGGTGCGTGCTGTTTCCAATGGACTTGATCAACGATTTCGCACCGATATTTGATACGGGAGAGGTATCAAGACCGTTTGCAAACATCCACAGCATAATGCCGTTCTGTCCAAGCAGGCTTTTTAAAAAATTCTGATCCGCCTGTGCGAGATCGCCTATAGTCTGAATCCCGTACCGTTTCAACCTATTATGTGTTGCCCGTCCTACATAGAGAAGATCATTGACCGACAGAGGCCATACAATCTCACGGAATCGGTCGCTTGTAATAACGGTGGTCGCGTCCGGTTTCTTCATATCGCTGCCGAGCTTGGCAAAGATCTTGTTGTAGCTGACACCCACCGAAGCGGTTACGCCCAGTTCAAATTTGATTCTCTCACGCAGTTTATCTGCAATGGCTTTTCCGTCACCGAACAGATGCGTACTGCCGGTTACATCCAGCCAGCATTCATCGAGACCGTAAGGTTCTACCTGATCGGTGTACTCACTGTAAATCTCTCGTGCGATCTGCGAGTATTTCATATACAGATCGTAGTGCGGCGGTACAAATACAATGTCCGGACATTTCTCCTTTGCCATCCACAGTGGATTTCCCGTAGCAACGCCGCAGGCTTTAGCAGCGTAGTTTTTGGCAAGCACGATTCCGTGTCGGGCTTCGGGATTGCCGGAAACTGCAACAGGCTTTCCCCGAAGCGAGGGATTATATAAGCACTCCACCGAGGCGTAAAAATTATTCAGATCAGAATGCAGTATGACTCTTTCCATAAACCTCTCCGATACAGTAACGAACAGATGTTTTGTATCTTTATTATATTACCTCCTACGGTTAAATTCTATCGGTAAATCTTGGAAAGATTATTCTTGTTTTATTCCATGCGCCTGCTTTTTCTCGTCAATGATTTTCTTGAGTTTACGGTCGATTACTCCTGCTTTTCCTCTGCGCTCATCCTCCATGCGGTTCTGTATGGCGCGGCTGATATGGTGCAGGAGTCGGAACGCTCCCATCGCCGCAGACCAATTGCGGTCATTTTTTATGCTGTGCAGCAGTTGTTCGGCATACTGGTTTCCGTGTTCGGCAGAAGCGGTCAGCCGGCGGATTGCTTCTTCATAGTCACGCTCGACATCCCTTCCGTAAAGATACAGCTTGCCGAGCTGGTATTCCGCAAAATCGTTTTCCTGTTGGGCGGCCGCCTTCAGCAATCGGATTGCTTTCTGAACATCCTTCACCGCATCCTCTGTCAGACAAATTTTTCCTGCAAGGTATGCAGCGTAGGGATTTTCTTTTTCTGCAGCTCTTTCCAGATATGCAAGCGCTTTTGGGATGTCCTGCGGTATTGTTTCGCCTTTGTATAACAGCTTACCAAGTAAATATTCGGCGGGAGTGAAGCCTTTGTCAGCAGACAGGGTAAGCAGACGGAGCGCTTCGGGAACATCCTGCAGTAAAATCGTGCCATCCAGATATTCTTTGCCGAGAAGATAGGTAGCATAGGCGCTTCCATTTTCAATTGCCTTTTTAAGCAGCGCCGCAGCCCGGTCTGTATCCTGATCGGTTACTTCACCTCGCAAGAGAACTTTGCCGAGCAGACATTGTGCGTCGGTGTTATCCTGCTTAGCGGCTTCCTCTAACCAGTACAGGGCATAATACGCACTCCGCGTATTTATTGTATCTATTTCACTCGTTAAGAACAGTTTTCCCAACGCATACTGTGCATAGCTGTGACCTTTCTCTGCGGCAGAGGTAAGATAATCCACTGCCTTTTGTGTATCCGCTTCGGCAAATTCCTTGTTCAGATACAGCTTACCGAGACCGTATAAAGCGTCGGCGTTATCCAATGCGGCAGCCTTTTCAAAGTAGTCCTTTGCCTTTAACAGATCCTTTTCTGTTCCCGTGCCGGTCAGATTCATCTGTCCCAAACGGTAATACAGCTTATCGTCTGCCATGTTTTGCTCTATCATAAGAAAGCCCCGATACGCCTGTCTGTACCATGCGTCGGAGGCAGCCTTATCTATTTCCGTACCGATTCCGTCTTTGCACATCCGACCAAGCTCATAGGCAGCATAGGCGTTCGGCTTTTCTTCATGCTCGGCTGCCATGCGATAAAGCGAGTAGGCTTTTCCATCGTCTTGCTCTACGCCTTGTCCTCTGCGGTATAAACTTCCGAGCGCATAAGCGGCGAAGGGATTGTTTTCTTCCAAAGCCTTTTCATACCACTCGGCGGCTTTCAAGTAATCCTGAGCCACACCGTACCCAAAAGAGAACAGCTTGCCGATCCGGTACTGCAGGTAATCTTTTTTCTTTGCTTTAGATTCTTCCGCAACAAAAGCATGATAGGCTTTTGCAAACCAATCCTGTGCCTGTTCTTTGTCATTCTCACAGCCGAGTCCTGAAAGATATATTTTTCCAAGATCATGCATGGCGAAGCCGTTGCCCTTGTTTGCTTCTGCCACCATAAGAGCGAGTGCGGCTTTGAAATCCGGCGGCGTATCCTTTGTGCCGTAGAGATGTTTTCGCGCCTGCTTATACGCATCCGTCCACCAAGTCTGTTTCTTTTTCCGTCCGTAGCCGTAGAAGGCTGAGGGATCGGGAGCGTCCTGCTCGGTCAGCTCGTCCGGTATCGGGCTTTCCTCCATATCCATCTCCGGCGCTTCGGGTTCGGGATCAGGCTGTTCGTCCGCTTCCTCTATGGGAATACGGTCGGCAATAATGTTCATTGCCTCCTGTATGACGGCGTTTTTGACAGACTTAAATTCCTTGTTCTGCGACAGAGGCACACGCTCTGGTATTTCGTTTGTATAGGTGCGGATGACCACTTCTCGCTGGTCGTACCACAAATCATAGAGCGCGGATATTCGTTCATCGGCAGCGATCTCATCCACTATGGAGTTGATGATGGCTTTGACATCGGCTTTCAGATAGCCGTACACCTTCTTGCCTGATGTTTTGGAGATACGGTCGGCAAGGTGCAGAAGCATATCTTCGAGCTTTGGGTTCTCATAAATTCCGCTGTTGATTTTGGAGATTATCTCCGCGATCACTTCACGGCTGTTTGTCCGAAGCGCGTCCCGATGTTCGGTCTGCTTTTCATATACGCTGATCAAGTCCTGTGCGAAAATATCTTTTGCAAAAGAGGAACGGAGCGCATTTACGCCTTTGGGGGACAGATATCCTTGACCTTCCTCTGTAGAGTAGGCGATCAGATGTACATGGGGATGATGGCTTTCGTTGTGGAACGCGGCAAACCATTTCAGATTTTGCATGGGGATATTCAGATTTGTGGACAGCACTTCTGCCTGCGAGCGAAGCATATCCCGCCATCGCTCTCCTGTATTGAAGCCCAATCGTTCCGCATCCTCACGGCGAAGGGAGATGATCGCCGTCCACACATTGCCCTCATGCAGATTCAGTTCTTCCGATACCTTTGAGAGATTGACAGCCACTCCGTCATCGGTAAACAGACCGTGTGAGCCGAAGCGCTGCGCTCTCGGTCGGGTAGCAATATAGTCGGCGTAGGTTTTTGAGTTCATCATCTGCGCTGCGTTTTCCTCGATCGTCCATGTAATGAATTCCGAAGCTGTGCCGACCGTTTTGTTTTGAATGTAGTCCTCGTACTCCAAGCTATTTTTACTGTCGGGAAAATCACGGAGTATTTTTGCGATGAGCTTTTTCTGATTCCAAGTTACAGGCTTCTGCTTGAAGGACTCGTCGATCTTATCTACACCCTCACGGGTAGCGATATATTTTGCGTAACCGCCTGGTGACAGCTTATCATCCGGCTTCAGATATTTGAATTTTGTTACGAGCCGAGCCATGCGCTATCCTTTCTGCCAGTCAACTGCATCCTCAAATGAGAACGAACCGTTGAGGCGCTTGACCTCTTTGACACATTCGCCGCGCAGCCGTTCCAGAGATATTGGATCGATGTCATTTGTTGCGGCAATAAGATTTTGCAGGATAGCAATCTCCACCGCCAGCTTGAACAGCAGTCGGCTTTGGCGGTTATCGCTCTCGGCTACAATGCTTTTCATGTTGGAGAGGAACGCATTCGGAAGGTATGAGGTATCTTCTTCGGCGGTAACATGACCGATATAGTACCGGATAGCGCGGTCGATAAATTCCGATTGACTCTTGCTTTTGTCTTTCCGATAGTTGTTTTTCACAAGCTCCAATGTGCTTGGATATGCCCATAACAGAAACTTTTTCTTTCCTTTCGGCGCTGGCATGGCATCACCTCCGTTCAAATTCTGCAACTGCTGTGAAACCTGCCGTAAACCCACATAGCAATCCATCTGTTTTCGCTTTACCGCAGTCAGCAACCCATCCTGAAAAAATGAGTACAAAACTGCCGAAAACGCCCACACGGTCGGCATTGCCGACCGATGTGACTGAGAGGTGGGTGCATTAGCAACCCACCTCTCTTTCTCCTGCTTCAAAACCCACCCTGTGACATCTACACGAAACCACGTTTTGTTTACATCTGAAATACTCCCTTGAAACTGCCCGAATATCGCCGTTTGACTTTTGTTCGATAAACTTTATTCCACCCCCAGCCGAAATCGTCATGCAAGGTGATACGGTGGTTCACACACGGTCACATCTGCATCGATGGCGGCTCTATTTCAGAGAGCACTTCACTCTCCACATCGATTGCCTTGTTTATGAGAGCACCATCAAAAATTTGCTTCCTTTCTTCAGGTGAATGGTATTCTCCGCGATATGCTTTGAACGCCGCAATCGATAAATCATGCAGTCTGTAGTACCGCCATGTATTCTCGCCACTGTCGCATACACTGACCGTTTCGGTATCCAAGTCAAAGTCAATCAATGCCGAAATCCGTAAATCGTTCGACATCTGATTGCAAAACAATTCATAATCTTCAGCAGTAGTTTCATTACTTCCTACAAACGCATCGGCAAGGCTTTGCGGTTGGGAACTTAATTCACCTCGACTATATAACCTGTATCGGTACGCAGCCGCAGAGAATGTTTTAAAATGTTCACTTGTAAAATATGCATCCACACCGTTTTCACAAACATGAAAAACTGCAAATCTTCTTCTCGCTTCTCTGCGTTCTGCTTCTTTCAGTTCTTCATCTTGAATAAATACTTCCACTCCCTTGCGTTCATCGGCAGGGACAACCTGCTCATATAAGCGATCTAACGCCTTATATAATTCTTGTGACAGATTTCGGTTTTGAGTGGCAAGATTGACTCGCAATGCATCGAGACGATGTTCGTTGTAGTATATAGTGATTTCTTCATCTGTCATGATTTCATTCCCCCTGATTGCATGCGCCCACAGCAGAAGATACAGAAGCCTTCGGCTTGCGAGATGGCTTTGCTGCCGGTGACACTATCATGCCGGAACGCAAGTCAATAAATTCCCGAACGCCGGTTGGAACATTTTTGGTGTAAAGTGTATCCAGTGCTTTTACGAGTTCATTTTCCGTCTGCATGCCTTTCTGTTCCATATACAGCTTGAGTGCATTCAGCCTTTCCTCATCGTAGGAAATATTGATCGTTGCTTTCTTCATATCGTTTCAACTCCTTTACATAGACATTGTTTGTTCTGTATTTTCACAGGCAGCATATTGCTCGTTCAGCATAGTAAGACCGTTATTGTAGTCTGCAACCATTTTTTCCGCTTCGGTCATAGTATGGCGCTCATCGTACCATCTTGATTCCATTGCGTCTATGGTCTTATCAATGCTGAATGGATTTACAGCGTCCGAATAGATTTCCGCAGCTTCGAGGAATTGCTCCCGACCATGCTTTTTGTAAATACCGTGAATAGACTTCATTTTGCCGTGCATGTTTTTCTCTCCTTACATAGAAAGAACAGGCGCAGATTCATCATCCTGCCCCTGTTCACTATTTCGCTTCATGTTATAGGTTTCTTCTACCTCTTTTAAATATTGCTGCGCAAGAGAAGGATGATCTCCGAACAACGGTCGTACCTTATCATGTCCGTAATGCTCTCCCTCAGCATGTTCGTCATATCTTCCGAGAACATAACGGAGAGGCACATCCTTCATCGTAAAAAAATCACTGCGTACATTGCAGGTTTTCTGATCTGAATTCACACTGAAAATAACCCCTCCGCGCAAAGCAAAATCAGCATCACCCCCATAAGGTTCCGGCGCAACGAACAACACTTTTTCTCCGATTTTCAACTCGCTTGTCAAAAGGCATTCCCGCATTCGTCCGATGATTTCGGAACGATGACTAAAACGCCCCTCTTGTTCTCTGAATTCTTCATTGCTCATTTCCATTGCTGCTAAAGCCTTTTGATACACCGGCTCAATTTGATCGACCGTGACGCCGTATTTAAAATACTGCAGACTGTAGTCGCCAAAATAGGAAGTTATTCGCTGTATATAAGGAATATTCAACAGTTCTTCATAAACTCCAATCAAATCGGCGCTGTAACGATTAATAAGCATGTTTTCCTGTTCTACGATGCTTCGGGCATTCGGAATATATGCCGTATATTTTGCATAATAGCAACCCTGCGGATCAACAAGGACTCCATCTTTTTCATGTTCCCCAAGTACAAGAAGTGCGGCGTGCATTCCAGAAGCGGTTTCATGCTGTTCCTTATTAAATTCACATATGAAATTATACACATCTTGCAGATTTAAAGTAAATTCTGCAAACTCAGCAGGACTTAGCTCTACAATTTTTTGTACCTCATAGGCATTGATGTTAATATCTCGTTGATTTTTTTGCATCCCTGCATTCAGTATCATATGCACCTCCATTACATAGAAAAAGTCTGCGGATTATCCTCATTGGAAGTTTCCACAGACTTGGATGTGTGTTCATCATTAAGATTATAGATTGCTGCATATTTGTTTTTTTCTTCACATTCTTCATACCCTTCATCGGAAGCACAAATGTAAAAAATAGTGTCTCTCTGCGCTGGCGACATATTGGATGCGTTGCCTTGCCAGACTTTTCTCTCTGTTGAATCATACACGGTAATACAATCAAATGCTGACGAGGAGGAGCAGGTCATTTTGACAGCATCGATAAGTTTTTGATTTTCAACTTTTTCTGTATGAATATCCACCCTTGGAGATAACAGTATCGTTTCTAAATCCTGCTGAGATGAATTTGAGATGGCCGCTGCTTTGGCTACTTTCGCAAACAGATTTTCGGGAGTTTCGTTTTGGGCAATAAATAAGGTATCCGTATCTGCGATGTATACCAATGAAAGTGAGCCTTTTTCATTTTCACTCAAAGGAATAAATCCATATTCCAATATACCGTCATTTGCAAGCTGATTGACTTCTTCGGAAGAATATCCGGCAGCAAACAGCATTGCTCCATAGATAATTTCATTGCCCAGAATCATAGTGTTCAGACTTTTTTGCATTACTGCGTTGCTAAAATTATTCTGCACATAACGAAGCGACAGATAAATTTCATGAAGTTCTTGCCTGAAAGAATTTTCAGAAGTATCACAAAGATTCTGCGCCAATGCAATCCAGTTAAGCACCGCCGTTTTGTCTTGACCGTCTATCATATCACTGACCTTATAAATAAAGTCACTCAGGGTCATACCGCGGGAGTTAACGAATGCACTTTTTTCGTCTGTCTGGAATGCATTTTCCGATTCACAAAAACTTACTGCATTTTGAGCATTTGCTACATTCGGACAATACTGCGTATAAAACATAATATCAATATCCTTGTCCATCAACACATCATCAACAACATCTTTATCAAGATTTTGTTTAACCATATTGATCAATTCTATATCTGATGGCAGCATTACACCAAAGCGTGCGTTAATATCATAATATTCAAATGTATAATTACTTGAAAAAGCATTTTTTGTTCCTTCATCAACGAGATGTGCAGCAATCGTCTGTGCATAAGATTCCTTGTCAAAAAACGGCACAAGAGATAAAAGACCAGCCTCTCGTATTTCATCATCAGTCATACCAATTTCTTTATGGAGTATTAAATATAAATCTTCGCTGGTCTTATTTTCACTAAGGTAGCGAACCATCTGTCCAAGCAGATCTGCATTTCGGTTGGCAACAACTTTTAAAGCGATATCCTCCAGACGTTCATATTCTGCATCTATATATTGAATGATTCCTCGTTTAAGTTCATTGTCACTCATGTCTGCAATATCTCTGCCTACGGTAAGTTCAAATTTATCAAGCATATTTTGCAATAAATTATCACTCCCACTATAAACCTGACAGTAAAAACTTGAACATGTTTTGACTACTAAATTTGTCTTTTCCTCCGTCCATTTGCCAAATTGAGATGTAATAATAAACCCTCTGTATCGCATTAACGAATCTCCTTTTAGTTTAAAGTAAAAGCGGACGGTAAATAACCGTCCGCCGTTTGCCTGCATAATGTTTTTCGTATCATACAATTTTTATTTCAGCTTTCCGTATCCATGTAACTGATATACGGTACCTTCAGCCAGTGTGTCCATGCGGTATCTCCAAGATCAGTCAAAATCACTCCTGCTGTTGTGTTCGCAGCCTGCACCACCTTATCGCCCCCGATGTATACACCGATGTGTCCCTCGTGCCATACAGCCAGCCCGGGAATTTCGGGGATGGTATCTATTGTACCTTTCTCAGCAGCGTTCTCATACATGGTATCAGCACTGATATCTGGCATTTCGTTTGAAGCATATACCAGTTCTTGCGTATCAGCCTTAAACCATCCATATCCTTTAATGAGACCAATGCAGTCTGTCGTCCTGCTGCCCAGCCAGTTCTGTCGGATGAATTCTTCGTATTGCCCAACTTCATCGGGGTACTGTAAAACCTTGCTGTTTAGCTGCGCTTCGCTTAGAACCGTTCCATACGTTCCGTATATATATCCCCATCCGGCTTTCTCTGCTTCGATTGCCCACTGTGCCAAATCAAGATTGTTTTTCGTAGTCGGATCGGTATATTGGGCAATGTTAATATATACAGCACGAATTCCAGTCATTGCCTTTTTAAAATCCGATACATTTAGGTTTAATCCAAATGTAGAATTGACAGAAGCAATGAGCTGCTCGTCTGTCTGATTCACAGAAAAACAGTGCACAAGTTTTGTAATAAAGTTGGCCTCATGTGTTTTACCTGATAGGGCAAGCGTGTATAGTACCTGCGCTTCTTTGATTTTTCCGGCATATCCGGCGGCTGTCATGGCGCTTTCAATTTCTTTCATCGTTTTTTCAAGATATTGCAGTCTTTCTTTTTCCTCTGCAGAAAGATTCTCTATCACCAATTCTTGAAGCCGGTCTGTATCTATCTCAATGCTTCCGTTAAAAAAAGACGTTACTGCAGCGATAGGCATTATAATGATGATCACAATGCCAAGTACAATACCGCCAACGATCTTCAATGCTTTTTTGTTGGTAACAATGTATACCGCAATTTTCTTCAGAGCAGCGGCAACGGTTGCACTCATAATACATTCCTCCTTCCGCACAGCAAAAGACGCAGGCAATCATACCCATGCCTTTTCCCGAATTTAGTGTGCAAATTGTCAGCGGCGACTTGCCGCCTCATCGCCCGCCAGCCTTTCCGAATAATGCTGATTTATAATCGGGAGCAATGACTTGGAGCAAATACCTCTCGTTGCCGCAGCGGTAGAGGCAGGTACCTCTTTCGGGATATTTGATCAGCTCAAACTCGCTCGGTTCGACTTGCAATGCGTCCATATATTCCTTCGGGTTGATCTGCCCAGCGTTGAACAGAAACTGATGTGTGGGAATCGAGAACAGCGGCTTTGTAAACTCTCTAATGGACGGAATTAAAAAATCCTCAATATTCTGACTTGCCAGAATAATTGAGGATTCCTTTTTACGCACACGCTTCATGGCGTTGCGAATATATTCGATTGCCGTCATGTTGGTGAGAAAGAGGTATAACTCATCTATCGATGCCGCTGTGTTTCCTTTGCCGAGCAACTGATTGCTCATAAAGGACAGGATATTGAACAACATGGCATCCTTGAGCCGCTTATTGGTATCCATTAAGCCCTTCACGCCGAACACGAGGAAAGCGTCATCCGTGATATTGGTGTGACCGCCCCAGTATTTGCTTTCCGCACCCACACACATGGAATGGATGCCGAGGCAGACTTCCTGCAGGGTTTCTTCGGTGTAGAGGTATTTTCGGCTCTTATCGTAGCTATAGAATTCTTCCTCGCACAGATTGTAGAAATCCTCCATGATCGGGAATTCGGACGACTTCTTTACACTGTAGTCAGTGCTGTCGGTGATGCCGAAGCGGGCGTACAGCTTGGAGAGCAGGATTTCGATGGTGTCGATCTGACTGTCGCTGAAATCCTTGTAGCTGCGGAAGAAGTCCTTTAAGAATGCGATGTGCTGGCTGAGCCTTGTCACCTTTTTAAACGCTGCGGGAGCATCAGGATCGACATCATCCACACCATCTGCCCAAGCCTTTGGCTCTAACGGATTGATGGTGTACTCGCCGGACAGGAAATCGATATAGCAGCCACCAAGAGCTGAACAGATTTCCTCATATTCCGATTCGGGATCAAGGCAGATGATCCGTTTGCCCGATTCACGAAGGTTAGTGAGTATCAGCTTGAGAAGATACGATTTGCCTTGCCCGGAGTTTCCGAGAATAAGGATATTGCTTGTGGTCTTGTCCTCAGCTCGGCGGTCAAAATCTACAAGGATATTTGTGCCGAACTTATCTCGACCGATATAGATGCCTTTCGGATCGGTCTTGCCGGAAAAGTTAAAAGGATACAGATTCGCCACCGAGCTTGCTGGCAGAACGCGCTCATACTGTGCGCCGAACTGGTTTGCGCCCACAGGCAGAACAGACAAAAATCCTTCTTTCTGCCGTAAGGTCAATCGGTCTACCGAAATCTTGGAGCGCGTCAGTTCCATTGCGATCTCGCTCTGTAATTCTTTGAGTGCATCCATGTTCCGCGCTTTCAATTCGATGAACACTGAGCAGTGGAGCAGAGGCTCACGATTCTTTCTTAGATTTGCCAGCAGTTCCACCACATCCTGCAAATTTCCTTCGGCTTCAATGGTTTCGTTTACATCGGTACCGCCGCTTTTCAGCTTGTTGCGCCGGGTGGCGTTCTGAATGATTTTGCGCTGCTCCTGTGCTTCCACTAACCTGTGGTAAATGCGCAGGGTTACACCGCTGCGGTCGGCAAGCTGGGAGAGGATCGCCTGTTCTTCGGTAGAGGGCGGATATTCACGGATCGCCCATACACAGCGATAGCTGTCGCCGAGGATATAGTGGTCGGACAGGAATTTAACCGTGCCGGGCAGGATCATATCAAAGAAATCCTTTGTGCGAATGGTTTCCATCTGCTCTGGCGTGAGTACCTTTGGCTTTCTTTTTAACATTCGGGTTCTCCTTCTTCATCCATTTCATAGAACTGCTCGCCGTCGATATCGGGCATCTGCTCTCCATTCATGCTGGATTCAAAATATAGGGCGAGGAAGCGTTTGATATCCGCTTTCTTCATCCGTTGAACCTCAAAGCCCTGCTCAGAAATAATCTTTTCAATTCGGTTGGCCGTATCAAAGGTTTGCTTATCCTTCGTGTTTTTCAACCTTGCAATGAACAAAAACTGCCTTGCGGTTGCCATTTCCATTTGGATATGGTCGAGGAAATCGACATCCTTTTTGATGATCTTCCGCACCTTCGGGTTTTGTTCCTCTGCGAATCTGTCGTGCAGATATGCCTTGTTATCATCAAAGCATTCGGAGGAGTCGGTGCAGGTGATCTCGATATCGGGGATGGCGGACAGCACCATCATCAGATGGCGGATTTTTATCTCGATGTTCACATAGGACAAAACCGATATGTTGGTGGGTGCGACCGAATAAAATAAAAGCTCGCCTTTACCCACAGCCAATCCATATTTGGTAAAGGTCTTAATCCCTATCAAATCCTGTACTGTGCCCCCTTTTTTCTTTTTCTGCTGTTTTTCCTTCTTTACCATAACCTGCTCACCTCCATTCAAAGTATTGTTGAGTAGATATAAAGTACCGCACGGCGTACTTCATAAAATCCAAAATGGTCGTATCGTCCAGCCGTATGGTCAGAAAGCCGCAGCAAAGCGTGGCCGCAGCGGGAATCATGATTCGAAGCTGCACCAACGCCACAATGGAAAGCAACGCAGCAATGCTGAGAACAGCAAAGTCTTTAAGACTCCACATCCACAGGTTTGCCATTGCTTTTAAATTGTGTGGGTATAAATACTGTGTCATTTATATTCCTCCCTCATCTTCCGACTGCTCTTGCGACCGAACGCGTCAGATTGACCGCCGTGCTTGTTGCATGTACAACACTCATCATGTTAACTCGTACTGAACTGTCAAGTCCGAACTGCTGTGCAATTCTTGGCACTTCGTTTGCAGCGAGCATAATGCCAAGCCCCAAAAGCATATTATCGGGGAAGGTCAGAAGCCCCAAGAATAACAGCGTTGTCTGCATAAACGCTGTTAAGCATAGGGCTACTATCTGCTTTATCCACTGATTGAATCCGTCCTGATATCCCCTCGGTACGCTGAACATATATAGCGCGCCGACCGCCATCTGAATAAGCAGGATACCGCCGCGCTTGATGTTGGCAAAAAATATCTTGATCACACAAAACACAAAGGCAATGAGTATAAGGATGTGGTATAAATTAAAGTTACTCCCGACTAAAAAAGTACCCGTTAAAATTTTTATACTTTCTTCTGCAATATCAAATGTTTTGCCACTTGCAAATAAAGCGGACAAGTCATGCGAAAATGTGTTTTGAAGGGATATACAAAACTTGTATAATTCCACCGGCACAATACCAATCATCGAACAGGCAAAGAAACCTTTGATGATATTGATGCAGGTTGTCTTGATATTTGCCCTGCCGCTTTGGTACTCAATTGCTACATCGAATATGGCAACCACAACCCCTGCAGCAAAAAGCGCCCAGCCGAACAACGTAAAAAGATATATAGTGGCTTTTACCCAGTTGAGGTCAAAGATATCCGCCCCCATTCTGCCCATCTTTTCAAAAAAGTCGGCGGCCGCATTATAAATGGTTTCATAAAACCACCGCAGCATTGTATTCCAGATAGCATTTGACACCTGCTCGCCAAGTGTATCAAACACACTCCCAATAGAGTCGCCAATGCCAGAAAATATGTCACCTAACCAGTCAAAAATAGGTCATCACCTCCATGTTATTCCTTCGCTACATCGACAGAACATGGGCATCCTCTTGCGTCTGTTCCACAGAAAGTAGCTCAACTTCATCTCCCGGCCTTTCGTGCAGTTCACCTATGCGCTCAATTACTGTTTCCATGTGCCACTGCCATTCTTCCCAGTTTTTCTTTTCAAACCAGCCGTTATAAGGATCAGACGGATCTGTGGAGTTGACGGCGTTGTTTCTTGCGGCCGCAAGGTTTTCCTTAAGGTAATCTTTCAGCCACAAGAGCGATTCCTTATCTGCAGTAAAAGACGATAATTCTTGGAATTTGGGTTCTTCTTTCGCCCATTCTTCCTCATAATCAACTGCGGAATAATCGTTATCCTGTATCTTAAAAATGAGTTCCGCTACGGCCAGCGGACTTGTATGGGAGTTTCCGAGCTGAGGATCGTCAAGTCCTCTCCATTCGCTGTTTTGAATATATTCTAAAAGACTTTTAAGTGTCAGCCTGCCGTCCTTTGGAAGTCTGTTTCGTATCTCATCAATAACATCAAGTCCTGCATCTGATTCAAATGCTGTAATTCCCCAAGCGCCCATATAATCCCTCCTTATAAAATCGTCCAGATATACATCGGCGCTGTCAACGTAAAAACGAGACATGCCAACAAAATGGCAGGCGCAGTGAATTCAAATTGTCCATGCTTTCTGTAATCAAAGTATGCTGTTCCGAGTTTTGCAAAAAACAGAATGGCTAAAATCATATCAATGACCGGAAACACAACATTGTCCACGACTGTTTTGATTTGTTGCTGCGCGCTTTTCCATGTGTTCTCTATAGCGGTAGCCACTTCTGCTTCTGCAAATACAGGCGTGGCAAAGGCAGCAATAGCAAGAAGCATGATTATAAATATAGCAACTGCTCTCACACGTTTCTTTATCATAGATTCCACTCTCCAATCTTTTTAGAAATTTGATCCTCAAATACTTTTTTCATTTGAATATTGAGATTTTTGCAAAATTGCATTTCAGCAGCCATACCCTCTGTAATCTCATCGCCAAACAGCCATAACTCATCACAAAATAAAAGCAAAGACAACCCTGCTGCCATTCCAATTTCGCGCTCTTTCGGCTTGTCGTCATCAAGGCACAGCGCATAGAAATGCGGCACGACTGGAGCCGTGCCGCACAACAGCGCATACTTTGTATATCTCTTGACTTTTTCAAGGTTTCCTTTAATATCACCGCCTAAAGGTGCACAAATATATACCTTCTTCATCATTTGTCATCGTCATCCCTTTTTTGTTTCCAATATATGATACCGAATGCGATCAGCCCACCGACAGCAACAGCACCGAGTCCAAGCCATAAGCCAAGATTGCTGTTGTCGCCGGTTTGTGGATTGTCAGAAACAGGCGGCGTTGGCGGTATGATTTTCACCGTTTGCGCTTGATCCTCGATGTCCGTATGGAAAGCAATCTCTTTCCCTTCCCGATAGAGTGTTTCAAAAACAACGATTTCTGTTTCCTTCGTCAGACTGCTTGCATCAAACACAAAGGACACTGTGATTTCGCCAGAGGATTCCTGTGGTTTAAAGGTAAAAGAACTTCGGATTTCCTCCCCGTTTATCAACAAGGGGTCTTTCGTAGTCTTATCCATGAGAATTCCTTTCAGCGTATACTCCTTGCCGGGAGTCAGATTGGAATAAGATATAGCATCCTCAATGACCACTCTGCTGTTTGTGGCGATCTCCTTTTTCCCTTCTGCCGTTGCCTGTGTTCTGATTTTGGGAACTTTCACTTTTACGGTCTGCCCTTCGTCCTCGATATCCGCATGAATAGCAAGCTCTTTGCCGTCACAATACAGAGTCTCAAACACTACAATGTCGGTATCATTCTTGAAATACTTGGAATCAAAGATAAATTCGACAGTTACTTCACCTGCGGGAGTTTCCGGTGTAAACACAGTTTCCGCATGGATTTCTTTGCCGTCGATTACAAGCGGCTTGCCAGTAGTCTTGTCCATAAGGACACCCTTCAGCACATATTCCTTGCCGGGGATCAGGTGCTTGTAGGAGACAGTGTCGGTGAGAGTGAATACCTCGGTTGCAAAAATTTCCTTTTCACCGTCGACAGTTGCCGTTGTTCCGATTTCGGGGATACGATCGTTGACTACGGTAATTTCGATGAGCTGCTCATGCTCAGATACGTTGACGGGATAGATTTCCTCATTGGTCAGGAAAGATTCCGCTGGCTGCAATTCCTTGACAAGCCAATTACCGTAGGGTACATTCTCAAAGGTGAAGATTCCATCCTCGCCGGACTTGACTGCGAGAATTGCTTTTTCTGTTGTAAATTCAGTTTCGCCTGCTTTGAACAGACCAAACAGTGCGCCCGCAATGGTTTTCTCTATTTCACGATCAATCTTTAAGCCCTTGATATTGCCGTAGATGAGGTTGTTTTCGATGGCGTTTCCGTCATTGACCTTGATTTCTACATGGGCGATTTCCTGTCCTGCGTACACAAACTCTACAGGATATTTTTCATCCGAGAGGAGATAGTGATTATCCACAGCGATTTCTTTGACATACAGCTTTGCGCCCACAGGGATATCTGTTTTAAAGACCGCATAGCCGTTTTCGTCACAGTTTACACTCTCCAAGAGACCATTTGCTGGAATGACCGAGCCATCGGTCGCAGTCAGATCCTCTGCGGCGAACAGTCCAAACTGTACCGAAAGGATTTCGCCATTGTTTCCAATGTTGAAGATTTCGTCTTTCTCCAAAATCTTTGAGAGGCTGATTTTTGCCTTTTGGCGCTCGTTATAGAAGGCCGTTGCCGTTTTGGTGATCTTCACTTCCTGCCCCGCATAAGTCAGCTCTACCAGATGCACTTCATCATCGATAATCATACCATAGGGCGCTTTGATTTCCCGCACCTCGAATTTTCCGAGATACAACGGATCGGTGGTGGCTATTCCATTTTCGTCTGTGGTAACCTCTGCGACCACATCACCTTTGGTATAGCGTAGTGTGCCGTCCAAGGTATAAATATCTTCGGCGGCAGTTACCTCATAGACAGCGCCTGCAAGTCTCTGCACAGAATACACAGGTTGACAGATTTCATTCGATTCGACCACAGAGGCGAACACCTCGCCGGTCTTGGTTACTGTGATGGTGCCTTTTTGGGGCGAATTATGCTGGGGCAGGAAGTGAAGATCACCAAAACGGCAACGGCCTTCTATA
>BLMO01000080.1 GCA_011957885.1 Clostridiales bacterium | reverse complement strand
CAGACAGACAGACAGACAGACAGACAGACAGACAGACAGACAGACAGACAGACAGGGATAACTCTGTTCTTTTTGCGCTGTCATTCCTTACATCATCTTTTTATACTGTCCTCATATGCTTGTTAAAGCGTGTTGAATGCTGCAGATCTTTTGTCTGCGGCATTCAACACGCTTTTTTGAATTTTTATAAGATCCGCGGCTGCGGTTCTCAAATGACAGGAGAAATAAACCAGTGAAGATAAAACACAGAATCATGAGCCTGCTTCTCTGTGGACTTATTCTATATTTCTCTTTTTCAGAAATAGCTTTTGCCGGAAATGTGCAGGAACACACGTGTAACCATGAACATACGGACGCGTGTTATGCGCAAGTGACAGCGTGCCTGTATGAGGCGGACAGTGCCGACAGTGCACATGGAGAAGACGAAACAGATACAACAGAAACAGATGGAAAAGAATCAAAGCAGGAACACATATGCAGCGAAGAAAGCGGCTGCATTAAGCGGATTTTGCTTTGCCCCCATGTGCATGACGAATATTGCGGCTGTTACGGAGCGCCGGAGCCTGTGCCGGTTTTGTCATGGGAATGGATAGACGAAGAAGAATACCTTGTACAGGATGAAAATACAGGCGAGTGGGGGCTGGGGCTTCCCGGTGCCAGCGAGGAAAATCCGGTAACACCGGAAGTATTGGCAGAGCTGCTGCCCGCTGAAATTACAGCAGTATTTTCGGATGAAACCACAAAAACCTTACCCATTGAATGGGATTATACGCCCCTTCCGAAAAACGGGGCGTATGAAGGAACGTATACTCTGACAGCAGCGCTGTCGGAGGAGTATACCCTGGATGCGGATGCACCGGAGATGAAAGTGCTGCTGGATCTTGGCGGCGGTGAGATAATAGCGATCAGTCAGGAAGTACTTGACAAGCACATTGTTACCGAGGGAATTGTAAACCCGCCTGACGCCAAGATAAATTTGTTTGATTATGGCGTGACTTCGATTGCTCCGGCTTCAAATGAAGATGATCTGTTGCCGAGAAGTGGAGTGTATCATTATCGCGAGATGGGTGGGCCATATAATTATTTTGCCGAGCCATCCAGTTGGAACCAGGGAATTAATAAAGATCGTTTGTTGCTTTTTGGAAACGGTTTAATAGTTCACGGAGGACTTTGGAATAAAGGTGCGGGAAGTTCCAATCCATATGGACAGCGATGGGCTGGAATGGAAGGCATTGTGAAAAACAAATTGGAAAACGGTTATCCTTCGATTAATATGGCCAATGCAGAAAAAAAGCTTGTCGGAAATCAGGAGGAACGAGATTGGGAACTGATTAGGGACTGGAAGCTTGCAGGGGATCATGACGATTTGACAGGTAATTCTTATGCTGCTTACAATGGAAATAATGTACAAAACCTTAGCAAAACGATCATAAACCTATGGGAAAATAGCGGAAACGGGTTATCGTTGGACTATTTGTTTGATCCGACAATAACGCATGATTTTAAGAGTATCTATACAGATGTTACCGGACTTTTCCAGATGGACGATAACGGATATTATTACTATGACATGCGAAAGAATTTCGCAGAGTTAAGTATGGGTGAAGATGGTAACAAATTCATTCTGTATGATGCGCCTGCGACGTTGCCTTCTGACAACAGTGGAATTCCTGGAAACTTTTTCCCTTTTAATAAGGGAAAGGAAGTTTTCACCACGGAGAATAACGGCAAACTTCAAAGTAATGTGCAATGTGGAGAAAAGGGCATTGACCATTATTTTGGGTTGACAATGGATTTGGATTTTCGCCAGCCGGTAAACGGAAAAATTAATTCGGGTAGCAATAAAAATGATGAAATGGTGTTTCAGTTTTCCGGTGACGATGACGTTTGGGTGTATATTGACGATGTATTGGTACTGGATCTAGGTGGTGTGCATAGTGAGATTTACGGAACAATCAACTTTGCAACAGGTGATATTTATATAGGAAGAGCTTTTGGAGGAGGTAAACTTGGAATTCCGGATGATCCGGCAAATTCCGACCAGAGGGTAACGTATACAACTTTGAAAGAACAGTTTACGGCTGCTGGTATTGATACTAATACCAGTCAATGGAATGGGAACACCTTTGCTTCCAATACGGACCATACGCTCCGGTTCTTTTATCTGGAACGCGGAAACTATGACTCTACTATGACACTCCGCTTTAACCTTACATCCAAGCTGTTCCAGCAAATCAAAAAGGTGGATCAGGACGGGAAGCCGCTTAAAGATGTTGAATTTGAATTGTATGCGGCGCAGCCGGTTGAGGGCACGGAAAATGAGTATGAAAAATCCGGTATTGCGCTCACCAAGCTCAAAACAGATTCCAACGGATTGGCACATTTTGTAGAAGATGGGACGGTCACAACGGAAAATCCGGACGGAGATCCGTTCAACTTTGCCGACCGGTATACAAACGGAACGCAGTATTATATACTGCATGAAAGTAAAACTCCGGACGGTTACCGGGAGCTTCCGAAAGATATTGTTTTGAAGTTTGAGCCGGAAACTGCGATGCTTGTGGTGGACAATCCGTGGGTTACAGGCGCATATGCCAGCTTTACCTCGACTGTTACCGGAAATAGAAATGTTACATACGGAAAATTAAATGAGGAAACCTGTGATATTGAGTCTGATGGAGATAATTTAAACACAAACGAGATAAACCACGGTTTGGTCGTTGCAGTTCCAATGCTGCATGAGGAATCAACAGGCATATGGAAGGCGCTTTACGGCAGTAACGTTGCAGGGTTCAGCGCAGTAAGCCCAGAAACCCGGACAGAAGATGAGTGGCGCAAAGCGGTTCTGACCGCACTTCTATATCAGTGTTCCGATACGGATGTTAATACTCCGACCTGGTATTTGCAATGGGTTGTGGAAAACAATCGGTTTGAGGGAACGCTGTCTGATTTGCCGGGTAGAGCAGACCGGTATCAGCTGAACAATGCGTCCGGCGATATAAAAATGGTTTATGCGATTATCAGCCCTGCTACGTTGAGCGCGTTGGGTATCAGCACAACAGCAGGCACGGGTGCGGTAAAGTATCAACAGCTTGGAGACTATGTTAACAAGCTGATGACTGAGGGGAAATTGACCCGTGACCAGGCAGTAGCTGCTGCGGCAAATATAATTCTGAAAGGTAATAATGGTTTCCGCTTCCTGAATACGGATCAGTTCAGCAGAAACTTCCGATCTTTGATCTATATCCCGAATGAGCAGCGCGAACTGCGGGTTTGGAAGGTAGGCGATGACGGACAGGGCGTGAACGGCGCGAAATTTTCGCTTTATACGGATCCGGGTTGTACCGGTACTGCTGTTGCCAGCGGTGTTACAGGGCATGTAGGCGAGGGTGACAGTGGCCGAGACGGCGTTTTGATTTTTACGCCTTCTCCGGAAAGAGAAAACGATGTTGTCGCGCCGGGGTATGCGGAGATGCACTGGACATCAAGTCAGCATACTACCTATTATCTGAAAGAAACGGTTGCGCCGGATGGATATAAAATAAATGATACGGTTATTCCTGTACATGTAGCTATTTATTCCATTTATGCAGATGCGGGGACATCGGATAACGGTGTAACTGTAATGGCGGGCGTCGGCAAGCTGGCGCAGACAATGAAAAAATATGCTGCTGACAATGAAGTGAACATTACCCTTCGTGATATTACGGCGACTGCGCAGATTAAGTCAACCGGGCGCTTCGATTCGGAAGAGTGGGCGCCTGTGAAGCTGGAGGGAACGCAAGAGGATCGCAGCATGAATTTGCACTATGGTCTGAATGCTTTGGTGAACTATGGATTGCACGATGAGGATGGCGGAAAAACGCTGTATCCATACTTTGTAACCGACACAGGGTTTATTACTGCCAGAGTAACGCAGAATTACAAAGCGCTGGATGGCTCAGATCCGAAGTATGGAGGCGAAAATGCCAGTCACAGTGCGAATAAAACGGATTTGAAGGATACGGATATAACCAGCTTGTTCAGCCTGCTCAATGTTGTGGTTGTAACCGACAAAAAAGATTCGGAGAGCGAACCCAAAACCGGCGGGCTGGTAATCAGCAAAACCATAATCGGTGAAATCGAATCTGAAAATGAATATTATCGAAACTTCAGTTTTAAACTGGAACTTACAGATGCAGACGGAAATCCGTTTGATTCAGAGCACAAATTTTATTTCTACGGTACGGATAAGTCCGGATATATCAGCAGCGGCGGGGACATCCTGCTGCACCATGATGAAAGTATGACGATTCTGGGCTTGCCGGAGGGTACACGCTACAAAGTGACGGAAATGCTGAAAGCAGAGGATGGATATACCTCTATTGGCGGAACGGTACGGGAAGGTATCATATATGCCGCGGAGGAAAACCGTCCCCTTGCAGCGGCTGAATTTGTCAACGCCCGGGGACAGAATGTCCCGTTCGCATTTAGAAAGGTAGATGCATTGGATCTTGACAAGCCTCTTTCCGGCGCGCGATTCGCTATGTATTGGTGGAGCGGGGGCGCAGGAGCTGCTGATACGGAGTTGATTCCCCTGACCGGTGCGCCTGTGAACATTGGTTGGACGCCGGTTGGAACGGCTGTAAGCGATGCAAACGGGCTGGTGAATTTTGGATCGCTCGCTGAGGGAACTTATCGGCTGATTGAAACAGCTGCGCCGGGCGGATATATTCTGCCCCAGGCACAGTGGCAAATTTCGGTGGTTGTCGAAAATGGTTTGATGGTGATTCAGGATGTAAGGACTATCGGGGCTGTCGATGGTAAGAAACCGCCTGCCTTTGCAAAAGAAGAAACAACGGTTAACGGTGTGACAACCTTGTATAAACTGCCGAATATGTCTGACGTGACGCTGCCCTTTACCGGTGGAAGACAAACCTACCACTATATGTTATTTGGTGCTGGGTTGTTCTGTACGGCTGCAGGCTTTGCAGTATGGTACAGTGCACGGGGCGACAGGAAAAAGTCCAGGGTGAAGAAATGTTGAGAACACCCACGATAAAATAGTAAAGCAAAACCGGCACAGGCTCCGGCGCTCCGTAACAGCCGCAATA
>BLMO01000079.1 GCA_011957885.1 Clostridiales bacterium | reverse complement strand
TTTGCAAGAAACGATGTGAACGGCGTATTTGAGCAAGGAAATATTTCATCCCTTAACGGAGAATTCGGCGAATTAAAAGGATACATTCTGGCACGGCTTCTTTGGGATCCCTATATGTCCAAGGAAACATATACCCAGTATATACGGGAATTTATCCGGGACTTTTACGGAGCCGGCGCCAAGTATATTGAAGAATACCTGCAAATGGTGTTGGATAATTCTAAAGACGCCCATTTCGGCATTTATTTTGACGATCCTACTCAATATGTATATATCCGGGAATGCGATACGGAGCTTAGCGGCAAACAGGAATTTGTCCGCCGCGGAAACAAGCTGTTTGACGCTGCTGAGTCTGCCGCTGAAGATGACATTACCCTTGCAAATGTGCGACGTTCCCGCATTCAGCTGATGGATTACATGGATTTTACCATCCGTGCAGAAATTGACGCAGCGCAAAGTGAGGAAGAAAAAAAGGCGCTTAAAGAAAAGCTGGTAGAAAACAACGAGAAACGGTTTATTTATATGCGTCGATATAACGTAACTCACAACCATGAATTTCACAATTTTGAATCCCTCAGTGATCCAGATTATGAAACCCACTGTCTGCTTTGGAAGTGTCCAGGTGAATAAAATGAAAACCGCCGACATAATCGGCGGTTTTTTTATTTAAATTTGCAGCAAAAAAGTCTCTGCACCGCAGAGACTTTCATACACTCAGATCTGTTCTTTAACCTTGGCAGCCTTACCAACTCTGTCACGCAGGTAGTACAGCTTTGCACGTCTAACTTTACCGAGACGAACAACTTCTACCTTTTGTACATGAGGTGAGTGCAGCGGGAAGGTCTTTTCTACACCGCAACCGTAAGCAACTCTGCGCACTGTAAATGTTTCGGAAATACCGCCGCCCTGCTTGGAGATAACGGTTCCTTCAAAAATCTGAATTCTTTCTCTTGTTCCCTCTTTGATGAGGTTGTGCACCTTAATGGTGTCACCGATCTTAAACTGAGGAACACTCTCCTTCAGCTGCTCACTTGCAAAAGCTTCAAGCTTTGTCATTTTGACTTCTCCTTTTTGATTCTTTTGGTTCGAGAACGTTCGTACAGAGCTGCATTGGACCGTTCCGGCGCGGACAAATTACACGCAGGGATAATTATAGCACGTTATAAAAGAAAAAGCAAGACTTTCCTGCAAAAAAGTGAAATTCTTTCCAAAAATTCCTGGAAACCGATTGACAGCCGCAGAGTCATATGCTATCTTATAAGAAACAAAAAAAGGCGGCAATCTATGCTGCTATAGAAAAGGAAACACAGATATGATACCAGTACCGGAAAAACGCATCGCTGATTTTGAAAACATGGGCTTTGGCATGTTTATCCATTACGGACTCTACTCCCAGCTCGGTCAGGGAGAATGGATTATGAACAGCGCGGGAATGTCCAGAGAAGAATATGCCAAGCTTGCAGATACTTTCACCGCAGCAGATTTTGACGCAAAAAAAATCGCCCGCACCGCTAAAGAATCGGGTATGAAGTACATAACCCTCACAACCCGTCATCATGACGGCTTTTCCCTGTACGATACAAAAGGTCTGAGCGACTTTGACGCGCCCCATACCTGCGGACGGGATCTGGTTCGGGAATTTGTAGACGCATGCAATGAGGAAGGGCTGCTTCCGGTTTTCTACCACACCACAATCGACTGGCATGAACTCTCCTATGAGAACGATTTTAAAAGCTATTTGAAATATTTACAGGACAGTGTGGAAGTCCTCTGCACCCAGTATGGCAAAATCGGCGGACTTTGGTTTGACGGCAACTGGGCGCGTCCTGCCAGTGACTGGGACGAAGACGGTCTCTATAAAACCATCCGCAAGCATCAGCCTGAGGCGCTGATTGTAAACAATACCGGACTGGATGCCCGCGGCGCCACTGGACATCCGGAAATTGACAGCGTAACCTTCGAGCAAGGCAGACCGGATCCTATGTATCGGGACGGTATGCCGAAATACATTGCAGCGGAAATGTGCCACACAATGAACGATCACTGGGGATTTGGCAAGGGGGACCTGCATTATAAAAGCCTTACCGAAATGATTGAAACCCTGTGTGACTGCCGTAAGGTAGGCGCAAACTATCTTTTAAATGTAGGTCCTGACGGAGCCGGCAATATCATTCCCATTCAGGAAGACATTCTCCGCGGCATGGGCGACTGGATCCGGCTGTGCGGAAATTGCATTTACACCGGACGCCCCAGTGAAATCAAAGGAGAATGGAGAAACTTTGCCTTAGAGGATGCACAGAACGCATATTTGTTTGTATATGACCTTGGTGTCATCGGCAGCGCCAACGTGGTTGTAGACGGCGGCGGCAGAGGATATAAATATTTCAAAAATGTGCAGAAGAAAGTAAAACGTGTGTCTTGGACAGATAATGGAGACAATCTGGACTTTGTACAGCACGGAGACAACTTGTGGTTTGACGCTACCGGATTTCCTTACGGGTGCAACTATGTCGTGCGGGTCGCTCAGGTAGAATTTGAAGCATAAGCAGGTGCCAAAGACGGGATCAAAGATCCCGTCTTTTTCTTATGCCAAACAACCTATCCTGTCATATAATGTAATGAGAAATGATCGCGGCAGAAAAACAGGATGGATGAATATGGAATCTAAAATGAAAATAGCATTATGCGGCGGGGACGCGCGACTTTTATCAGCGGCTTCCCTGTTTGCAAAAAACGGATATGGCTGCGCTGTATGGAAATGTGCGCCCGGCGACTGCGGAGGAGCTGTGCGCTGTCATGAACTGCGCCATGCCGTAGATGGAATCGGCGCAGTGATACTGCCCGTTCCAGCTTTTACCAGTTCAGGGCGGCTTACATGCACCAGTGACGAGCGAACAGGCATTGATGCACCAACTCTTTTTGCGGCGCTGCCGCCAGAAACAAAAATATACGCCGGCAAGGTGCCGGATCTGATTCGCCGAATCGCCGGTGAATACCATCTTCCCCTCTTCGATTATGCTGAACAGGAAGAATTCAGTATACTTAACGCCGTTCCCACAGCAGAAGCAGCCATTCAAATTATAATGAATCGTCTTCCGGTAACGATTTCCGGCAGCAAATTTGTTATTATCGGCTATGGCAGAGTAGGAAAAGCGCTGGCACAGCGCCTTCTTGCATTGCAGGGAACAGTTATAGTAGCAGCACGCAGTCCGGCCGCTCGTGCTGCAGCGGAAAGCGATGGATGTACAACCGTTTCGGTGGCAGAATATCTGAACAGTCCCCTGCCCTGTGCAGCATGCTTCAACACGGTACCCGCACCGATTATCCACGATGAATGCGTCACTAATGCAGACTGCCGGCTGTTTATTGATCTAGCGTCCTCTCCCGGCGGGTTCCGCGAGGAAGCGCGTTCCATACTTGGAGATCAGCTGATTACCGCACTTTCACTGCCCGGAAAGTACTCCCACGAAACGGCCGGCAAAATTATATATAAAACAGTGGAAGGAATGCTTACTGGGAAAGGAGGCGCCGTATCATGATCGGATATGCATTTTGTGGGTCCTTCTGTACCCACGAGGCGTCCCTTGCAGTTTTGTCTAAACTGCTTGACAAAGGATATCCCATCACACCGATTTTCAGCGAAACAGCGTACCAAACTGATACCAAGTTTGGCAAAGCCGCAGAGATAATAGAAAAAGTGGAAACTATGTGCGGCAGGAAAATCACGCATACTATCCCGGCGGCGGAAAGGTTCGGACCCACAACTCCGCTGGACACACTGATTATTGCTCCCTGTACAGGAAACACCCTTGCCAAGCTATCGCACGGTATTACAGATACAGCAGTTTGTATGAGTGCCAAAGCGCACCTGCGTCAAAACAGACCGCTGTTGATAGCCCTGGCTTCGAATGATGCAATGTCAGCCAATCTGGAAAACATTGCACGGCTTTTAAATCGAAAAAATATTTATTTTGTTCCGATGCGTCAAGATGATCCAAACAAAAAGCCACATTCCCTAGTTGCAGATTTTGACGAAGTTGTATCTGCATACGAAGCCATGCTCCAAGGCAAGCAGCTGCGACCTCTTTTTCTTTGATAGAAGTAAAAATATTTCCGCACAACCTATAAGTAAAGGCTCCCCCAAAGGGGGCTCCCTTGCAGCTTAAAAGTAAAAAACTCCCTTGTGCGGGGTTCATTTTGCGAACCCTTGGGACATGGCGCAGCGCAGCGAAGACCGGGGGATTGAAATACTATCATTTTGCAGAATTTACAAAGCGACAATATACCTATACAATCCCTCAGTCGACATTGCTGCGCTTTGTCGACAGCTCCCTTTGCACAAGGGAGCCTTTTTTATGCTTATACTTCACCGACAGCCCTTTGCGTGAAAACCCTTTAACAGTCCCTTACTGGAAAGCCCTTTCATGTCTATACTTTCATCGCCAGTTCCTTTTATCGAAGGAAGCCTTCGATAAAGTGTTGAAAACCCGCCTTCCGTATATTACGGAAGGCGGGTTTCTATGTTACATCTCCTCACTGTCCCGCGCAGTTGCGGTACCGGAAGAAAAATCATCCTGATTGTCAAGCCCGTCTCTGCGCAGCATCTGTTCCAAAACATCAATATCCGCAGAAATATCCATCGCCTGCGCGGAATAGAGATTATCCAGCTGTTGTCTGTAAGCGCCGGCAAGAGTTTCCAGCGTTTCCTCAATATTTTTCTTAGTGGTGCGCATGTTCTCACCTGCAACGCCCGCTTCTTCAAGCATATCATAAGACTGAAGCAGCTTCAGTGTCATTGGCAGATAGTAATTCATAAACGTCCGAATCTGCCCCACATCCTCCGGATGTACTCGAATAAATTCAAAAATCTTTTCTGTATATAAATGAATGCGATTTACACAAAGCGTTACCGCAGCATCATCAATTTTCTGATTGGCTTCCTTTATCTTTTTCAGCCACACATCGTATTCGTCGGAAGGTTCTGCTTCCGGTTCCCGCGTCGGTGGTTCCTCCGGACGACTTTGCACAATGATACGTGCTTCATCCGGATCAATTACGATCCGTTCGCTGCCATAATCCAGATATGCCTTCTTACCCAAATACCCTTTTTCCAGAAGGCGCTCCAAATCCCTTTGAACCTTTGCTTTGGTGCTTTGCATCACATTTGCAAGGGCGGAAATAGAATATTCCGGGAAATTACCAATCACACGACCATAGCGGCACGCAATTTTATACAAAGCATCGGAGCGGAATCCGCTGATTAACACAAGAATAGAACTGATTCCAAACCCGGCAGTCATAACAATATCAAAAAACTCAGGTTGTGTAAAAAGACCGTCGCCCATCGAACAAGCAGCAATAAACAATCCGCCTCCGATAAAAATCGCTCCCGGTATGGACAACCCCTTACGATCTATCCGCAGTTTTTTCTTCTTACGCGTTTGCGCAGGACGCGCCTGCTGATTTTGCGGTGTCTGCGATCCTGTTTCTGTTGTCGCACCCTGCTTTGGCGTTTGATTCACATTTAAATGCAGATTTTTAAAATACTCTGATTGCTTTTGGGCATTCCACGCGCCGGACACTCCCCTTGCCGCTGAATCCAACGCCGAACCGACAGCACTGATTGTATTTTCAATTACAGAGGCAAGATCACTGTAAGGATCTTTATGGTTGTTATTATTGCTCATTCTCTGCTCCTCGCTGCTTTTCAAAAACGCACAGCCATATACATGGCTTTGATGTATATATCACGCTATGCCGAACTCCCGGTAAAATCATCGTCTGATCTCCCGCTTCAAGAATTATTTCCGTATCGGTATCCGGAAAATATAAAATCCCCCGCCCCTTCAAAACGCTAACCCATTCTGCTTCCTTTTGGCAGTACACATTATTTTCCGGTGTCACTTGCCCGAAAGACACAATTTTTTCAATTCGAATGCATGCATCTTCCCAAATTACGGTAGTAACTTCCTTTTCAGAATCAAACTCCCGTGCATCCAACAGATTCATTGGCATTTCTCCGTTTTTATCTCACAACATTTTCATCACCGGATTCGGAAGCCTCATAAAGAATATTGTTTCCTCGCTTTCCACAGCGGCAAAGGATACCTATACTTTCTAAAAATTTTACAGCCGCCCACAGGCGCCGTCCGCGCATACAAAACATTTTCGCAAGCTCTGTACTTGTAAAGATATCGCCGGCGGTAAACGGAAGCATTTTAAAGATATCCCCTTTATTTTTCAAAAGAATAATTTCCGCAAGATCATCCGGCACTGTGTCCGTCTTTGTCGCTCTTCTTTTTCGTTCCTTCCCATAACCATCCAACAATTTATAATCACTGGCAACTGTCAAAAAGTTAAGCACATGCAGATTGGGATGGGCAAAAAAAGATGAAATATATAAAAGCTCCGACAAAACTGCATACCGGGCGCACATGTATGTTCGGTACTTGCCTGTATTCAGATCGCCGGTGTCAGGATCCACCCAAACAGTTCGTTTGACAAGTGCGCTGGGATATACAAGCGTCACCGGATACCTTTGCAAAAAAACCTCCAACTTGTCCCGCAGGGTACCAAAGCCAGAGGTTTGTATTTCTATCACGCCTGCATCGTTATATATATCGGCAATATACCCATCTAATGGGATTTCCTGCCGCGCCTGATCCGGTTCAAAATAGCACTTTAGAATTAAATGCTGACTTCGTTCCTGATATGTACCGATATTATATCTCTTATGATTTTCCAAAAGAATTTCCCGTGCCGCTGCAAATCTGGCAGCATCCGGAAAAATCATAAAATTTTTCATCGGCAGATCAATATTTTGTTTTCAGCCATTCCAACAGTTCGTCAATATCCCCTTCAGAAAGGCTCTTATCCCGGTATAAGGTGTTCATCAAATGAACAAAGGATCCGCCATGATACTGTCTGACAAATTGCTCTGTCACGCTCTGCATGTATCGGTTTTGCTCTGCCACGGGCGTATAATACCGCTCTTTTCCGCGTTTTTCCGAGGTTATATAACCGCGATCCTCCAGACGAACAAGAAAAGAAATCAACGTAGAAGCTTTCCAGCCTCTGTCCCGCCCAACCTTCTCCATTAAATATGCGGTATTTACAGGAGGGATTCCCTCCCAAATTGCCTTCATCACATCAAATTCTGCATCCGGCAGCTTTTTTTCATAATTGATTTCACCTTTGTTATCCACATCTGCAGCGCCTGCCATAAATCTGTTCTCCTTCCATAAATTTATCCAAGTGCAGAACAATCCGTTTTTATTCAAAAAATACAAATAGATCCGTGCATATCCTGCTGTTGACTAAAATACATTATACATTTGTCAAATGTATTTGTCAACAGCTTTTGACACTCCGCCAAAAAAAGAATATCTTTTTATTTTTACGTGGAAATACAACTGCAGTTTTACATACTTTTTTCATGGATTTATGGAAAACATTGACAGAAAGTCATGAATATTGTAAAATATATACTGAAAATAAATCGGTAAGGAGTTTAACTGCACGAAAGTAAAACGGAGATTATCAATGAAACCTGAATTTGGAAACATAAAACCGGAAACGATTATGGAAATATTTCGAGCAGCCACATCCAAAAACAGAATTACCCGCGCAGAAATTGCAAAAATCACCGGACTCAGCGTTGTTACAGTTGGCAAAGTTGTGGATGCTTTGTTTTCCCTGAAAATTCTGCGGCAAACCGTTTCTCTGGATGCAGTACGCGGCCGCAAATCCAGAGTGCTCAGTGTTTCCGGAAGCATTTATATTGTAGTGTTTAATCTTGCCGTACCAAATTACACAGTACATATTTGCGATCTGACACTGCGCACCATAGAAACCTTTACCTATCATTCGAATGCAGATTATTTTGCAGATGAAAACCTGCACTTTTTCTTTGAGCAGGGCGGCAAATATGTAAATGAAAAAATCAATATACAAAAATGCTGCGGATGTGCCATACTTACACCTGGAGAATATGACGATTATACAGATCGGATTATCAATCCCCGCAATCCGCGATTGGAAGGGCTTGCCATCCATAATATTTTTGAAGAGTACTCCTTCGGCGCTGTTGCTCCTTTCATTGGAGACATACGAAAATTTGCAGCGGATACTGTGCAGGAAACAATGCACAAGGGTGCAAGCGCCCTATGTGTTTTTCTGGATAAAGAGCAAATCTCCAGTTGTTATCTGCGCTACGGCGACAGCATTGAAAGCACCCGCTTTTCCAGATTTGGCAACGTGGGTGCCGGAAGCGGGAAATCTATTGAAGACTACATCTGCCGCGGTAAAAATGTGGAACAGGCTCTGCAGGTATTATCCAGCACGCTCTACTGGATATTTTCGGTAATTCCTGTAGACAACATTTTTCTCACAGGAGGGCTGTATTCGGATGCGAATGCGCTTACTCTACTCATCCGCGAGCGGCTAGCTGCCATACATCTGGACCAGGATACAGATATTCCTGACGTGATCGGTATAGACTGCACAGCGGCTGGCGTGCGCAGTGCCGCAAAAATCATCCGGGAAAAGTGGTTTTTAAAAGAGATTTTGGGGGAATAGGTAAAATTGCATTGACAAAAGGGGCGCTTGTAGTATATAATAGACAGTAACTTAATTTCGAAAGGAAACAACAGTATTATGGACAGCGACAGTATAATCATGCTTCTTGTCATGATTTTACTCACCGCACTGTCGGGCTTCTTCTCGGCAACGGAAACAGCATTTTCATCTTTCAACCGCATTCGAATGAAAAGTCTTGCTTCTGCAGGCAATAAAAGAGCTTCTCTTGTACTGAAGCTGGATGACAAATATGATAAGCTGATTACTACCACCTTGATTGGAAACAACATTGTCAATATCACACTGACAACGATCAGCACACTGTTTTTTATGCGTATTCTGACGAATGTCAGCGCAGACCTGATAGCCACCATTTCCACCATTGTCATTACTATCACCGTTCTCATTTTCGGTGAAATTTCCCCAAAAACACTGGCAAAGGATCATGCCGACGGATATGTTTTGTCTGTCTGCGGTATCATGAACGGACTGGTTGCCCTATTTATCCCATTTACAACACTATTTTCAGGACTAAGAAAGCTTTTGTGTAAAATCTTCAAGTCCTCCTCCGTCTCCGTAACTACGGAAGATGATTTGATTACCATGGTAGAGGAAGCGGAACAGGACGGCGGACTGGATGAAGACGAAAGTGAACTGATTCGCAGTGCCATTGAATTCAGCGATCTCACCGCCGGAGAAATTCTCACACCGCGTATTGAAGTTGTAGCAGTGAAGGAAGACGCAGATCCCCGGGAAATTATGATGGTATTTTTTGATACCGGATATTCCAGGCTTCCAGTAATCGGAGATTCTCCCGATGATATCAAGGGGGTGCTGCATGAAAAAGACTTTTTCTTTGCATATAATTCCGGCAAAGAAAATCTGCAGCCATTTTATCAAAAACCTCTGTTTGTATCCAAGCATCACAAAGTAGATGACCTTCTGCGGGATCTGCAAAGTGAAAAATGTCATATGGCATTTGTCATTGATGAATTCGGCGGACTGCTGGGCATCGTTACCATGGAAGATATTATCGAAGAACTGATCGGCGATGTTTGGGATGAACACGACGAAGTGGAAACCTTCACAATGATCGTCAACGATGACGGCAGCATCACAATGGACTGCGCTGCTGATCTGGATGAACTTTTGGACTACTTTGATATCAAATATGAAGAAGATGAAAAGCCCCAGACAATCAATGGTTGGATTCAAATGAAATTTGAAGGCATCCCGGAAATAAATGAAACCTTTACGTATGGCGATCTTCTTATTACTGTTACTGACTGTGATAATAAGATGGTCAAGGAAATTAACGTAAAGAAAATTGAACCGACGGATGATGAAGATGATTGATCCTTTAATATTTAAGCCCTCTAAAAAAAGAGGGCTTTTTATTTTAAAAAATCTGCGCAGCTCCCATAGGGAGCTGGATCGCCGTAGACAAAGCGGGGGCGTTAGATTGTCGATTCGCAGATTACCTGAAATGATAGCCAATACAATCCCCCAGTCAGTCTCGCTGCGCTTGACTGACAGCCCCCTTTGCACAAGGGGGCCTACAATCACAACCCAACTACTTAAGCCTCCTTTGTGTAAAAGGAGGTGGCACGGCGTTAGCCGTGACGGAGGAATTGTTTCGTTAAATTGTCGATTCACAGATTATCGAAATTGATAGCAATTGCAATCCCCCAGTCAGTCTCACTACGCTCGGCTGACAGCCCCGGGACCTTTTAACTTAGGTATTATACGACATGCCCAGCGATTCGTGTAACGCCCACGCTGGAAAAACTAAAACAAAAAGCGGAAGGCATCGCCTTCCGCTTTTTCAGGATTTCCAAACCCTATTTGAACCTTACTGTCATGTCGTTCCTTATTTTACAGGAGTATACGTACCTGCTATATACCGTGCAATGTTTGCTGCACTCATGGCATCAACAACGCCTGTGCCTGTAATATCACCTGCCAGTGTCGGCGTCATTGTTCCGTTTGCCATTCTGATAATCGCTGCTGCATCCACAGCGTCTACTACGCCGCTGCCATCTACATCACCGATCAGGTAATGGTTAGCAGTAATTGTTACATCCTGTGCTGGCATCGTAAATGCAGTTGTGCTGGATTTCACATCTGCAACTGATTCCACATCGCCGGTCCATGTGTCAAACCGGTATCCCCAGTTCCCATCCAGGTAGAATGCATCTGCTGTAATTGTAACCTCTTCACCTGCGGCATACTCATACTCTGCTCCATTGATTGTTGCTTTGTAGGTTGCTTCCGGCTCGGTCAAGCGGATTGTAACCTGCATCGTCTGCTGCACTTTTCCAATGTAGCATTCATATGTGAAAGACGTTGGCTTCCTTTTAAATGTGACCAAGCCGGTGTTCAAGTCAAGCTTTCCTTCTGATACTGTTTCGGAATAAATACGGGTTATGTCATCCTTATTCGCAATCAAACTGCCAAGGTCTGCTGTCCAGACATCGCCGTCTTTGACAAGCGGAAGTGTGCTTATTTGAGGAGAGACATCTAATACCCGCCAATTGCCATTTGTACTGTTTGTAAACAATTCTGCTATGTGATTGTTGGAGCAATACAACACACACAAATTCGGATTATTGCTCACATCCAGGCTCGTCAGCTGGTTGTTGGAGCAATCCAAGCTAAGCAAATTCATACAGTTTTTCATATCTAATTCTGTTAACTGATTATTACTACAAGCTAAACGTGACAAAGCCAAATTTTTACTCACATCCAATTTTGTCAGTTGATTCTCATAGCAAAACAACTCTCTCAAAGCAGTATTATTACTCACATCCAATTCTGTCAGTTGATTTTCACTACATGACAGCTCTACTAAAGCAGTATTATTGCTCACATCCAATTCTGTCAATTGGTTACATTCACAGCGCAGCCCTGTTAAACTTACGAAAAATTCTATTCCCTTCAAACTTTTAATTCCTCTATGGGATAGATCCCACTTATTTGAAAAGCAAATGCAATCTTTCTGTGTAATGTATCCATCTGGTCTATAAATGCTAAGATGGTCGCGAAAAACATCATCCGGAAAATTATTCTCACAGATATGCAAATCTCCACATGTATCCACACAGGCAGGAACACCGCTGAACATATTCAGAACATGCCCCGCACAGGCTGACGATGCACCGAGATCAGGGTTGGGCACCGACCATTCCCCATCAGTCAAATGGATCACAACCTGCATCAAATACCTAGCTCCCGAAGAGGATTCAAATGTGAAAGAAGTCGGCTTCTCTGTAAAGGTTACCAAACCGGTGTTTTTGTCCAGTATTCCTTCCGAGAGACTGTCCTCACGAATTCCATATATGGCACGGCTGTCCCCCAAAGCATGCAAATCGACTGTCCAAACACTTCCCTTTTGAGTCAACGGAAGCGTGTGTATCTGCGGCGAAATTTCCAATACATCCTTACCTATGTATCCCGAGTTTGCTCTATCCTCAATTCGCGTTATACTGTTATTATAACAAATCAATTCATATAAATAGTAGCAATTGCTCAAATCCAACGCTGTCAATTGATTATCAGCACACGCCAATCGGTTCAAGCCCGGCTTGTCGCTCAAATTCAGTTCGGTTAGTTGATTGCTGCTGCACTCCAGACTTTTTAATTCAGAGCCACCGCCCAAATACAACTTTGTCAATTGATTATTATTACATGATAAAGACGCAAGACTTTTGTGGTAGTAAATAATAACCAATTCTGTCAGTTGATTGTTGTCACAGTTCAAATATTGCAGCTCTGTATTGAAGGTGAGATCCAGCTTTGTCAGCTGGTTATCATGGCAGTACAAATTCTCTAAAGCTGTATTGTTGCTTGTGTCCAATTCTGTCAGTTGGTTATCAGAACAATCCAAAAAATTCAGCGCTGTATCGCTGGTAACATTCAACTCTGTTAAATAGTTTTGACTACAATATAAATACTGCAAGCACTCCTTGCCGCTTATATTTAACTGCGTCAAGAAATTATCACTGCACCATAACATTTCCAGATACATATTGTTGCTCGTATCCAATTTGGTTAATTGATTATCAAAACACTCCAAATATGTCAACTCTGTGTTGCTGTTTATATCTAACTCTGTCAACTGATTATCAGAGCAAAGCAATTTCAGCAAAGCTATATTATTGCTCACATCCAACTCTATCAGGTTGTTCTGGTTGCAATTCAACACTGCCAAAAGCAAATTATTATATACATCTAATTCAGTTAATTCATTATGAAGACAATTTACATACACTAAATCCTTGTTATTGCTTATATTCAGTTCCATTAATGAATTAACGGCGCAGTCCAAATAATCCAGTTTCGTACAACCGCTTATATTTAATTTTTGTATATGATTTTCCTGACAAGACAGTTTTGTTAACGCAGTATTGTTGCTTAGATTCAATTCGCTCAAATTGTTTCCACTACAACCCAAGGATTCCAAACGAGTAAAAAATTCAATACCTTGTAAAGTTCGGATACCTATAGTATGAACACCATAGTTATGTACATTTACTTGATCAAACCTATTACATTCCTCCGGTGTAAAGTATCCGTCCTCTGCGCCCTGCAAATTCGCTACGTATTCTCGAAAAACATTATCCGGGAAATTATTCTCGCAGACATGCAAATCTCCGTTTTCATTTACGCAGGCAGGAACTCCGCTGAATGCGCCCAGCGTATGCCTCGCACAGGCAGCCAATGCGCCGAGAGAGGACTGCTCATAATCCTCTGCATCCGCATATACTATACTTCCGCCAAGTATACCAAATAATATACCAAGTGTAAGCACTGCTGCTATTGATTTTCTAAAAAAGCTTTTCATTCTGTCTGCCCTCCTTCATAACTCTATTATATAGCATAACAAAAAGCACCTAAAATTGCAAGATTTTGCAAGCAATTTTAGGTGCTTTTTTAATATTATAATTGAATCACGTCAGACCAATTTGTATATTCTGCATAATAAATATATTCACTCTGCAACAATTTCCGAAAGGGCAACCACTCTGCCGCCTTCTTCCCGGCTGCGCAGTCCGGCAATGATAATTTTCATGAGCTCGATCGTCTCGTCAAAGGGATATGGCTCCTCGCCCGTCCGCAGCCAATGGACAAACAAATCCAACTGCTTTTTAAAGCTGTAATAGGAATCCTTGCAGTCAACGTACACATAATCGTCCGTTCCTACAATCTGCATGCCGGCACCCGCCATACCGATTCCCTGTGGGATATCCACCCGGCACCCGCTTTCGTGGATCAGATGCACTTGTGCCTGCTCATAGGTACCTGTATTCTGCACAGAAACAAATCCGGGACCAAGCAGAGGATATACCGCCTCAATGGCGTGGATCCCGTAGGTTTCCCATTTTTTGGACATAGGCGAGCAAATGTACATCAGTTTTCCCAAATGATAGGGGGACGCATAGTACGGCTCCAGTTCCTTGCTGTACCGCATACAGGAGGAAGATAAAAACTGCTTTCCCTCTTTTCGCCACCGCACAAAGGTTTGCAGATCCTTTTCCGTATTTACCAGAGGCTTGTCAATAAACATGGGAATTCCCGCATCCAGAAAAGGCTTGCAGCGTTCGATATGCTCATCACCGATATCTGTTGCACAAATTACCGCGTCCACCTGTCCCAGCATCTCCAACGGATCATCCACAACATTTGGAATATTCGATGCCTTTGCCATATGTTCCGCCATATCCCGTCCGGCATATCCGGTGCAGCAGATATGGGTAATATGAGCGCCGGGGATACCAATTGTATGGGGAGGCTGTTTTTTGAGATATGCCGGAATTACCGGGAACGGGCATTCCGCCATATAACGCATATCGAATCCGTTGAACATTGCGCTCCAAGAATAGGGATGCCCGTTTCCCTCAGTCATTCCCAGAATACCGATTTTCAGTTCTTTATCTCCAAGAGGAAAGGTTTGCATAATTCACTCCGTTCCTGCCGCAGAGCGGCAAAATCATAATGGATTTTTCAAGAATTCTCTCAAGCTTTCGGTCTGGATAACACTTCCATAATTTTCGGTATATTCACATCTGCAAAAGCAGCTTCCATCTTACGGCGCGTTTTCTCCCGTATAGGAGGAACGTCAAAATACTGCAAATTGGAAACAACCTGCGATTCTGTATCTGCGCCCAGTACCAGACTGGTAATTCCCGGGATGTCCCGCATAAAAGCGATAGCAAGCTGCGCCACACTCATACTTTCTGCATCGGCAAATTTCCGCAGCTGCTGGATTTTCGGTTTTGCATATTCCACAAGAATGGGATCTTTGATAGCATCCGGATCCAAGAAAAACAGCCCCTGCAAAAATACACTGCGCACAAAGGTAACAATTCCCCGCTCCTGCAGCGCGTATACGGCACCGGAGGCAAACAGCCGCTGATCAAATACGCTCATAGGAACCTGCGTTGCAGTATACACCGGGTATTGCAGCATTTCCGCCACTTCATATCCTGTATATACAGAAGCTCCTACCATATCGGTATATCCCCGGCGGATGAGCCCTTTCATATGCTTTGCAGTTACTTTCCCGTTTTTATACAGATTTGTAGGATGATGAAGCATAACACAATTCACCTTGGAAACGCCAAGCTTTTCCAAAGAAGTCTCAACACTCTCTACAATAAAAGCTTCAATTTCGCGGTCATCGTCCAAATCAAACCGAGGAACTTTTGTAGTAAGAAAAGGCAGCTCACCGGAATGCTCCTTTAAAAACGCACCCAGCACATCCTCTGCATTTCCATATGCCCGCGCAGTATCTAAACTTGTAACGCCTCTGTCCAGGGCGGCATGAAGCATGGAAAAGCTCTGCTGCAAATCAGGCTGACCACCATTGTTGGCAATGCCGTAATTCATGCCAAGCTGAACAGTGCCCAGAGACATGCCGGATATCTTCCTTCCTGCAACTTCCGTATATCTCATCCCTATATAATCCGCCTTCCGCTTATATTTCGGGTAATGTTCTGATAATACTGGGAAAGACCGACTACATCCGCTCCGCAGGACAGGAAGGTGTAGCCCATCTCCACATAATCGTCAAAGGTTGCAGGACCGCATACCGTTCCCGCCCATTTGCCGTGCTTACGGGCGCAGGCGGCAATTTTTCTGCGGGCATCCTCAATCTCGGGAAGCTCCGTATCGTATGGTTTTCCGATGCCCTGACTAAAATCTGCCGGGCCGAAGAAAATCATATCAATTCCAGGGAGGGCGCAAATTTCCTCCAATTCCGCCATAGGCTCCGGATCCTCTATTTGGATAATTACAAACCGTTCTTCATTTGCCTGTTTGATATAATCAGCTTCACTGATAAGGCAATACTTTCCGTCAGCGTTTCCTCCATCAATAGGCCGGCGACCAACGGGATGAAATTTAGTAAAATGTACGATCTGTTTTGCCTCAGCAAGACTCATTACATGAGGGATCATAATCCCTGCAGAATCTCCCTCCAGCGGACGGACATAATCGCTGTAACAACCCTTGCTGACCCGGGTCAGCACATCCGTATCATAGTTTTTTGCTGTACGAACCGCATTTTCAATAAAGGAATAATCTGTTGGGATATGCTCCATATCCACCCACACGCAGTCAAACCCGCACATGGAGGCGATTTCCACATCCCGCAAATCGCTCAGGTTTATTTTCACACAAGTTGCCGCGTTCTGCGCCGCATGCGGGCTGGAAACGTG
>BLMO01000078.1 GCA_011957885.1 Clostridiales bacterium | reverse complement strand
AATTGAAAATATACCCACTGTGCGCGACGTATCTCTTTCCCTGGATATTTTGCGGGATATGGGCGCAACAGTAAAAACCATAAATAAAAGCACTGTGGAAATCGACTGCACCGACGTGCGTCAGGGAACCTCAAAGGTTGAACAGGTGCAGAAAATCCGCGCATCTTATTACCTGTTGGGCTCCGAACTGGGCCGCTTCGGAAAAGCACATGTGGCATATCCGGGCGGATGCGATTTTGGCGGACGTCCCATCGACCAGCATATCAAAGGCTTCGAAACCCTTGGCGGCACCGTGAATACAGAAAGCGGACATGTAGACATTGTTACGGAAAACGGTCCTGTAGGCGCCAACATTTTCTTTGATGTGGTCACTGTAGGCGCTACGATCAATATCATGCTTGCCGCTGTTCTGGCGGAAGGCACCACTGTCATTGATAATGCTGCAAGAGAGCCGCATATCGTTGACCTGGCAAACTTTTTGAATACCTGCGGCGCCAAAATCACAGGAGCCGGAACAGACGTTATTAAAATTAAAGGCGTGAATAAGCTGCACGGCTGCACATATGCAATCATCCCCGATATGATAGAAGCCGGTACCTTTATGGTTGCCGCAGCAGCTACAGGCGGCTGTGTAAAAATCACTAACGTGATTCCGAAGCACTTGGAATCTGTATCCGTAAAACTGGAAGAAGCCGGCGCAACGGTGGACGAATTTGACGATGCAGTTGTAGTGACAGGTCGCTCTGTGATCCGTAAAACCAATCTGAAAACCCATCCCTATCCCGGATTTCCTACCGATATGCAGCCCCAGATGGCTGTGCTCCTCTGTCTGGCAAACGGGGTCAGCTATGTTTCCGAGGGTGTATACGAAAAACGCTTCCGTTATGTGGAAGAACTGATCAAAATGGGTGCCACCATTAAGGTGGACGGACGCACCGCCGTCATCGAGGGCGGCAGAGAACTCAGCGGCGCACCGGTAATCGCAGTAGATCTGCGTGCGGGCGTTGCTATGGTAATCGCAGGGCTTGTTGCCCAGGGCACTACAGAAATCTCCGACATACACTTGATTGAGCGGGGATACGACGATGTGGTGGGAAAGCTGCGTAGTCTCGGTGCAGAAATCAAGCGGGTCAGCGCACCGGATCCGGAAGAATCAGAACTGATAAAAAAGGCAAACTAAATCTGCAAAACATTGCAGATTTCAGAATATAAACAAAGTAAGAAAGGACAAAAACATGGAAGTTACAAGAGAAACTGTAATCGGCGATGTGCTCGATTACGATATTGAAACAGCACAGTTTTTTATGGAGATCGGCATGCACTGCCTGGGCTGCCCCCACTCCAGAGGCGAGAGCATCGAGGACGCCTGCTCCGTTCACGGAACCGATCCTGATCAGCTCGTTGAAAAAATCAACAGCTATCTTGCTGAAAAACAGGCGTAAACCTGCACTTTAAACAGGGCGGCGGAACTTCCGCCGCCCTGTTTTTATGGAAGACATAGGAATCGTTATGACAAAAATATTCAAACTGCCACCGCTGGACGAAAGGCTCTCTGCCGCCGCATCTCTTGTACGGGATGGTGCTGTAATCGCCGACATCGGTACAGATCACGGATATATACCTATTTCCCTTCTGCTGGAAGGAAAAATCCAGTCTGCCGCCGCATCCGATATCCGCCCCGGTCCACTGAACCGGGCAATTGCAAATGGGGAAAAATACGGCGTATCAGAAATAATGCAGTTTTTTCTCACAGACGGTCTGCAAAACATTCCTCTTGCCGATTTGGGCGTGACTGACATTATCATCTGCGGAATGGGCGGTGAACTGATATCCGAAATTTTATCGGCATGCCCGTATATCCGAAACGAAAACATACGGCTGATTCTCCAACCGATGTCCGCCGTGGAATCCCTGCGAAAATATCTTGCAGACAGCGGGTTTGCTGTCATGGAAGAACATCTTGCCTGCTCCAACCGAAAACTGTATCAATGCATCGCCGCCCAGTACGATGGAATGACCCATGCATACACACCGGCGCAGCTTCTTCTGGGTAAGCAGATTATAAAGCGGGGTGCAAAGGATCCGCGTTTCACTTCCCTGCTGCAGAAATACATTCAAAAAACACAGCGGGAGTATCAGGGAAAGCTGCAGGGCGGATCCAATGACGCAGAGCAAACATATACGCTGCTAAGGGAGCTTTTACAAATTGCAAAGGAGAAAGGAATCCACTGCGATGCATGTACAGAAATTTAATGAAGAACTAAACAGGCTGTATCCAAAATCCCTGTCCTGCCCATGGGATAATGACGGGTTAATGTGCTGTGCCAATCCTATGGCGGAAGTAAAAAAAGTATTGGTGGCTTTAGATGCAACCCGCCGCGTATTGGATTATGCAGCAGCCAATCAGTTTGATCTGGTGCTGACGCATCATCCCCTTTTGTTCCGCGGTCCCAAATCCATCTCCCCGGATACTGCCGTGGGCAGCAGAATTATATCTGCACTGCAGAAGAATCTGACAGTCATTTCTCTGCATACCCGGCTGGATGCAGGAAAAGAGGGCGTAAACGACTGTCTGGCTGCAGCGTTGGAGCTTGCCGGACCGCTGGAATCTTTCGGGGATGATGAAAGTCCCACGCTTGGGAGAATCGGCACAACGAATATCTCAAACGGTGCAGCATTTGCTGATCATGTAAAAAAGGTGCTGGAAACAACCGCAGTATGTGCATATTTGTGCCGCCCTGTTCGACGGGTCGCCGTATGCGGCGGCAGCGGCGGAGATTTGGTGCTCCCTGCCGCCATGACAGGCGCAGATACAATTGTTACCGGGGAGTGCGGCTATAATACCTGTATCGACAGCGCGGAAGCAGGGATCAACGTAATCACCGCAGGACATTTCTTCACGGAACATCCCGTTTGCCGCCGGCTTGCACAGCTTGCACAGGAAATTGCAGGTGCGCAAACAGAAATTATCAGCAGTGATACTGCGGTAGTGGTGTAAAGGCTCTCATGGAAACAAGTTCCCACAAAGAACATACTACAAAGGTCCCCAGTAAAGGGAGTGGAACTCCCACACAGTATAAACATCAGGCCCCCTTGTACGGAGTTCGCTATGCGAACTCCCGGGGCATCCCGCACAGTATAAACTTCACTAAAGCCCCCTTTGCACAAGAGGGTTCCCACACATAAACATTACCAAAGCCCCCTTGTGCAAAGGGGGCTCCCGCGCAGCGGGTGGGGGATTGTCTACACACTGCCGATTTATTGATCATATAAAATGACAGTTTACAATCCCTCCGTCTCGCCTTTGGCGAGACACCTCCCTTTGCAAAAGGGAGGCTTAAGTTGGTATGCCTCGCCATGCCACCACCATAGGATCGCACGACTACTCCTTTAATGTAAAAAACGCCGCTTCTTTATAAAGAAGCGGCGTTTTTTATATATTCCTCAATCTGTCCAGCCGTCAATATGCCCGCGCTCCATCGCACCGACAATCCGCCGATATAAGCCTCTGTGCTTTACATCAAATGCACGCAGATATTCTTTCATGTACTCCCGTTCGGAATGCTTGTCCGCAGGACACGGGCTTTCCTCCACAGGAAGCGCCGCCTTCCGTGCAAACCGTTTGATTTCTTTTTCCTCTGTCAAAATCAAAGGACGAATCATTGTCAGATCCTTTCTGGACAGATACGTTACCGGAGAAAAGCACCCAACTCGCCCCTCGAAAAACAAATTCAACATGAACGTCTCCGCAGCATCGTCATAATGATGTCCCAGTGCAATCTTGTTGCAGCCGTTCTCTAATGCCAAATCATGCAGCACGCCCCGGCGCATTCTGGAGCAAAGAGAACAGGGATTGGACTCTTTTCGCACGTCAAAAATAATCCTTGCAAGTTCCGTTTTCTTAACAATATATGGTACATGCAGCCGATTGCAAAGTTCTGCAATTTCCTCATGCATGTTTTTTTGTGCTCGGATGCGATCGGATTTTTCAAATCCCATATCTGCCGTAACCGCACAAAGAGAAAACCTGCGGGGCAAAAAACGCCGCAGTTCCGCAAGGGCGCAAAGAAGCACCAGAGAATCCTTTCCGCCGGAAACCCCCACGGCAATCCTGTCTCCATCCTGAATCATATCATAACGTTCCACCGCCAAACGGACGCGGCTGAGAATTTTTTGCAAATCTTTCATATCGGTTCTCCTATTTTGTGCATATACTGTACTGAAGAAACATAGACACACGCCCGTTTATAATGCGGGGTGCATCCCATAATCATTTCATACGGAAAGGCATGGTTTAAATCATGGCAAAAATCTACATAGATCAGGGACACAATCCGGTAAATCCCAATTCCGGTGCAGAAGGAAACGGCTACAGGGAACAGGATCTGGTTTACGAAATCGGAGTTCGCACCGCAGAAATTCTCCGCGCCGCCGGACAGGACGTTCGCCTCTCCCGTCCCACACCGCAAACACAGCTTGGAACCTCCAACGCATCTTCACTCGCTGCGCGGGTCAACGATGCAAACGCATGGGGCGCAGATTATTTTATCAGTCTTCACGCAAACGCATCAGAAATTTCCACCGCATCCGGTTCAGAAGGCTATGTATACCGTTTGGGCACTACAGCACAGACACTTGCCGAAAATATTCTCACCCAGTTGGAAATCACTACAGGACTGCCAAACCGCGGCGTTTTTGCCCGCCCCACCCTGTATGTACTGCGGCGCACAAAAATGCCGGCTACCCTGATTGAGCTTGGCTTTATAACAAATGCATATGAAGCCGCGCTCATGGCAAATCAGCCGGAACTGTTTGCAGAAGGCGTTGCCAACGGCGTGCTGGCATTTTTAGGTGAGTTGTAAGGCTTCATAACCTCCGCACACATTCCCGATAGCTCCGCACAGCATAGCATAACCTTCAAACTCCTTGTGAGGATCTGCTACACAGTTCTGGAGAAACTCCCACACAGCACAAACTTCATCAGGCCCCCTTGTGTAAAGGGGGCTGGCACGGCGGAGCCGTGACTGAGGGATTGTAAAACTGTCGATTTGCAGAATGTCAAAAATGATAGCAGGAACAATCCCTCACCCGTTGCGCGGGAGCTCCCTTTGTTGGGGGGGAGCCTAAGAGAATTTTTTAGCGCGAGATATCTCCCTTTACCGGAGGAGGCTTTTGTTGGGGCTTTACGGTAAACCGCCTCCCTTTACTGGGTGGCTTAGGAAGCTTGATCACCCGTAATTATTTCTCAAAATCTTCAACTGTCTGCGCAATCTGCAATTCAAACCAGAACGTACTGCCCTCTCCCTTTTTGCTGGATACTCCAAAGGGCGCATCGTGGAGAACCAATGCATTCTTCACAATCGAAAGCCCCAGTCCTGTTCCGGCAATTCCCCGTTTATGGAAATCACTGGCACGGTAATACCGATCCCATATCATAGGCAGCTTCTCCGCATCAATTCCGTCTCCCGTATCGGTGACACTGATCCGGCATATTTCCCCTTCTCTGGTTTGCCGGACAAGCACCTGCTTGTCTGCTCCGGTATAGTTCACCGCATTGCAAATCAGATTATACAGAACCTGCAAAATGAGAACCTGATCCGCCTCCACGTAAATTTCTTCCGCCGCGTCAAATACAAAATGGTATCCGTCCCCCTCCCGCAGATGGGAAAACCGCTCCAGCGTATCCCGTACGCACTGGGTCAGAGAAAACAGCGTTTTGTTCGGCTGCCGGCTGCCGGACGTAACTCTGGAAAGATCCAGCATATCGTTTACCAACGCGGACAGATGCTGGGTTTCATCAATGATAATCTGCATATTCTCTGGGGTGATCTCTCCGGGAATATCCCGCATCATCTCACTGTAGCCGGATATCATTGTAAGAGGTGTGCGCAGATCGTGAGAAATGTTCGCAATCAGTTCCTTTTGCAGATCATCCAGTTTTGCAAGTTCCTGCGCCGCATAGTTCAGCGTGCGCCCCAGTTCCACAGTTTCCCGGAATTCGCCTCCCTGGAAATTCACATCATAATTGCCCCGCGCCAGTTTTTTTGCTTCCTTATTCATGGCGGAAACAGGCTTTGTCACCTTGTTGGAAATAATATATGCCATCACAGCGGAAACCGCCAGTAAAATCACGGTAATCATAATTAGCTGATACCGAAGCGTAGATATTGTGGCACGCACCGGCTGAATTTCCGCATTTAAAATAATCAGCAGATTTTCCGCCTTGTCCGCCCCACTCACCAGTTTTGCACACACCATGCTTTTAAATTCCTTGCCGGTATCTGTTTCACTTATGGAAGTGTACAGATTCCCATCAAGCGCACCGGCATAAATCGTGTTCAGCGTCATATCCGTCATAAGAGAGGAATGAATCATGCAATACGTTTGTGTATGCGCCTGTATTAAAAGTTCACCGGTGCTTCCCGTAATCTGATACACACTTACACAGGCATTGTACCGGGAAGCAATTTCATATACAGTTTTCTCGAAAATATCCTTCCCTGCCGCCGCTTCTATTTTACCTGTAGCATTTTTGATCTCGTGCTTCTTTGTCTGCTGGTATATTCCTTCCAGAAAAACTGCTTGCAGCAGCCAAATTACAATCAGTACAATCATTGTGAAAACCGTCAGATACCGAAACATGTTGATCCGCATGCCCTCCGGCTGCCTGCCCGCACGCCGGCGTTCCTTACGACTCTGTGTCAAAACGGTATCCAACTCCTCTCAGAGTGACAATAAATTTTGCATAGGGTCCAAGACTTTTGCGCAGCAGTTTAATATGTGTGTCCAGCGTCCGGTCGTCTCCATAATAGTCGTAACCCCAAACCTGGGTAATCAGTTTTTCCCTGGACAATGCAATATTTTTATTTTCCAGCATATAAAACAAA
>BLMO01000077.1 GCA_011957885.1 Clostridiales bacterium | reverse complement strand
AGAAGGAACGTATGTGTTGTCGGGACACGGGGAAGCCGGACGGTGGTTATATGGGAACGTGAAGAAGGGGACACATGTGGATGTGGATACAAGGTTTGGTTTCGTGAGAGTGAGATAGGATGGAAAAGGGAGAGTATTTGCTCTCCCTTGCTGTATATTATTTAATTCCAGGACATCTGCAGTTGTTTTTTATTCTTAGCGCAATCGGAAAGATATAAATTGATCAGTGTTTGATATGGGATTCCTAAGCTTTCAGACAAAGTTTTAAAGTACTCTATTGTTTCGCTGTCAATATTGATTGTAATTTGTTTTTTTAGTTTTTTCGCATAGGGATTTTTTCTTGCATTTGAAAAATCGTATTCGGCTTTCATAACTTCACCTCATTCCTGATATTGTTTGGTTTCTGTTTTTGTTGCTTTCCTTGCGGAAATAATGCGTATTACACTTTCAGAAGCTCTATAGCAGTGACAAACAACCAGCAAATTAGCCTTTGTACTAAGACCCAAAATAATAAACCTTTCTTCCTCCTGCGAATGCTCTGGATCGTCAATCAATAGCGCTCCTTCATCATAAAATACCGATGACGCTTCTTCAAAGGATATTTTATGTTTCTTTTTGTTGATCTCGTTTTTATTTTCATCCCATTCAAATTTTATTATATCCATAATTATATTATAATTACTTTATGATTAAATGTCAATAGTAAGGTGTATGGAAAAGGGAGAACGTGTGTTCTTCCTTTTTGTTTAATTTCTTGAATAAGAATTTGACCAAGATTATTTGAAGTTTTATGTATTTATATGCTGTTATGTGTTTCAAATCCGTAATGCATAAAACCCCATAAGCCCTTTAAATTAAAGGATTTATGGGGTTTTACGGCGTTGCAGCCGATATTTCGGCTTGGTGGAGACAACTGGATTCGAACCAGTGACCCCTTGCATGTCAAGCAAGTACTCTAACCAACTGAGCTATGCCTCCAAGGATAATAAAATTATTATATATTTTTCAGCAGTGCTTGTCAAGTCTTTTTTTGCGTTATATTACAGAAATTTTAATGTTTTTGTAAAAAAACGGCTCCGGATTGTCCGGAGCCGTTTGAAAAAGCAGAATTAGCCAAGTTCTGCAAAATATTTGATTGTGCGAACCATCTGGCTGGTGTAGGAGTTCTCGTTGTCGTACCAGGAAACTACCTGTACCTGGTAGGTATCGTCATCAATTTTAGCTACCATAGTCTGGGTTGCATCAAAGATGGAACCGAAGCGGCTTCCGATGATGTCGGAAGAAACGATTTCATCGGTGTTGTAACCGAAGGATTCAGTAGCAGCAGCCTTCATTGCAGCGTTGATGCCTTCCTTGCTAACATCCTTGCCCTTAACAACAGCAACGAGGATGGTTGTGGAACCGGTGCAGGTGGGAACTCTCTGCGCGCTGCCGATGAGCTTGCCGTTCAGTTCCGGGATAACCAGGCCGATTGCCTTTGCAGCGCCGGTGGAGTTCGGAACGATGTTCTGTGCGCCGGCACGTGCACGGCGAAGGTCGCCTTTTCTGTGAGGACCGTCCAGAATCATCTGGTCGCCGGTGTAAGCGTGAACAGTTGTCATGATACCGCTCTGGATAGGAGCGTAATCATTCAATGCCTTTGCCATAGGAGCGAGACAGTTGGTGGTGCAGGAAGCAGCAGAAATGATGGTGTCTTCCTTCGTCAGAATGTCCTGGTTCACATTGAATACAACGGTAGGAAGATCGTTGCCTGCGGGAGCAGAAATTACAACTTTCTTTGCGCCTGCATCAATATGTGCCTGGCTCTTTGCCTTGGAAGCATAGAAACCGGTGCACTCAAGAACAACGTCCACGTCCAGCTTGCCCCAAGGAAGATCTGCAGCTTTGGGTTCTGCATAGATGGTGATTTCCTTGCCGTCAACGGTGATGGAACCGGGAACAGTTACAGTCTTGCCGTCTTCTGCATACTGTGCATCCTTATAATCAACAGTATGACCTTCTGCAAGGTAGTTGCCCTGTGCAGTGTCGTATTTCAGCAGATGTGCAAGCATCTTGGGGCTGGTGAGGTCGTTGATTGCAACGATTTCGTAACCCTCTGCGCCGAACATCTGACGGAAAGCGAGACGACCGATACGACCGAATCCGTTAATCGCAACTTTAACTGACATGTTAAGTCCTCCAGAAATATATAAAATTTAAGCGAATTATAATAGAGCAAAATACACACTCTGCTCCATATTTTACCTTAGTTTCTGTAATTATACAAGCCTTTTTTTGTAAAATCCCAAAAATTTATCATTTGTACAAAATTCCAATTCAATTCCTATGCAAATATAGAAGCATCCACAATATCCCCGCCATAATAAATTTGAAAATGTAAGAAAAGGTATTGACATTTTGTGTAGATTCTGGTATTCTTTTAAAGAACGGGCATTAATGTCCGTCTCTCTGCCAACGAAAATTTTAGCAGTCGTTGGTCTAAAGTCCATAGGGAGGTGTAAAAATGGAGAAGCTTACAAACGCATACGAAACCTTGTTCATCATCGACTCTCAGCTTGCTGAAGAGGAAATCAAGGCGCTTACAGAAAAGTTCGTCGGCATGATTGCTGAGAACGGCACTGTCAGCGAGGTCAGCGAGTGGGGCAAGCGCAGATTGGCATACCCCATCAATGACAAGAACGAAGGCTACTACGTACTTGTGAATTTCACAGCTGACGGGGAATTCCCTGCAGAGCTGGAGCGCGTTTTCGGTATCACCGAAGGCATCATGCGTTCTATTGTGATTCGTCAAGTGGAAAAGAAAGCTGAGGCTTAATTTCGAAACATTCCCGGTGCGGCATGTTATGAAAGGATGGACATATGGCGAACTTCAATTTTAATAAGGTAATCATCGGCGGAAGACTGACAGGGGATCCGGAGCTGAAAACAACTGCATCCGGCGTTTCTGTAACTTCTTTTTCGGTTGCAGTAAACCGTCAGTTTAAGGCTAAGAATGCAGAAGATACACAGGCTGACTTTTTCAATGTGACTGCATGGAGACAAACTGCTGAGTTTGTTACGCGGTTTTTCCATAAGGGAAGCTCAATTTGTATTGTCGGAACATTGCAGAACCGTTCTTGGGTAGATAATAACAATGTGAAGCAGTACAGAACAGAAATTGTTGCCGATGAAGTGTTTTTTGTGGATTCAAAAGGAGAAAACCCTTATGCTTCGCAGTCCACTTCCTTCAGCGGTGCAGGTGCACAGCCGTACGTGCCGGATAACTATGGTGCTCCTACCTTTACCAATGGAGGCGCAGGCGGAGACGCACCGAAATTTGAAGAAATTAACGATGACGAGCTGCCGTTTTAATTTTTAGAATAACGGCAAGTGTAAACGAATTTTTTATGAGTATGAATGGAGGTTTCGTTAGAAACATGGATACCGATAAGACTGTTACAACAGAAGAAGTTGTAGAACAGCCCGCACAGCAAGAGCCTGCGGCTCCTGCTGCTACTGAAAATGCTGGCGCTCCTAAACAGGAAGCAAGATATGAAAGAAGACCGCAGCGCCCCGGCAACAACCGCAGAAAGAAAAAAGTATGTATCTTCTGCGAAGATAAAATTCAGTACATTGATTATAAGGATACTGTGCGTCTGCGTAAGTTTGTTTCTGAAAGAGGCAAGATTCTGCCTCGCAGAATCAGCGGTGCATGCGCAAAGCATCAGAGACAGCTGACAACCGCAATCAAACGTGCACGTGTTGTAGCATTGATGCCTTACATCAGCGACTAATAATAAGTGTGAAAAACAGCGATACTGTGAAATAGTATCGCTGTTTTTGTAATAAAAGGCTCCCTTGTGAGGATCCGTTGGTAAGGCTCAAGGCTGGTGCAGGCTTCCCCCAGCAAAGGGGGCTGTCGACCAAGCGTAGCGATGTCGACTGAGGGATTGTAATACGATCATTTAGCGGGATTATTAAATCGATGGTATAAACAGACAATCCCTTCGTTGTAGCAAGCTGCGACACCTTTCTTTTGCACAGAGGGGCTTTATAGCTTTGCCGAATTTGTAGTAGTTGAAATTGTTACATTACGGTATTTGCAGAATTTTAAGCATAACTCTAATAGAGAATTCACGGAAAAGTCATTGAATAAATGGTAAAAATATGATAAAATAATCTCTGTATTGATTGAATACTATTTACCGGCAAAAAGTTTAAGAGGAATCTCATGAATATTGGACTAATCGGCTTTGGAAATATGGGGCGGGCACATGCTTGGTCCGTTGAAAATTTAAAATATTACTATGGTGTATTGCCTTTTTATTCTAAAATTTATGGCGTATGTACGGCACATCCGGACACGGCTGCAGCAGCATGTGAACAGTATAATCTGGGGCGGGTTTATAACACGCAGGATGAAATGCTTTCAGATCCGGATATTGATATAATTGATATATGTACTCCCAATATACTGCACTATGAGACTTTGAAAAAAGCACTTGAAGCAGGCAAGCATATTTATTGCGAAAAGCCCTTGTGCGTGACCGCTGATGAGGCTTTTGAAATCGCTGCGCTGGCTAAGGAAAAGGGAAAAACCTGTGCGGTGGTATTCAATACCCGATTTCTGCTGCCTGTTATGCGGGCGAAAGAGTTGGTGGTTACAGGACGATTGGGACGGATTCTAAGCTTTCGAGGTGCATTTTTACACAGCAGCGCTGCAGATCCGGAGAAAAGCGCCGGTTGGAAACAAAATCGGGAAATTTGCGGCGGCGGTGTTCTGTTTGATTTGGGATCACATACAATAGATTTGATCCAGTATTTATGCGGACCGTTTGCAGAAGTGTCCGGCATGGGGCAGATTGCATATCCTCTGCGGCGCGGAATGGACGGAAAAGCGTGGGAAACCAATGCGGACGAAGTGTTTTATATGACAGCAAAGCTTGCATGCGGTGCATGCGGAACAATTTCCGTGGGCAAAATTATGTGCGGAACCAATGACGATCACTCTTTTGAAATTTACGGCGAGCGGGGCAGTATTCGTTTTGATCTGATGCAGCCCAACTTCCTCTGGTTTTACGATAATACCGCACCTCAGTCGGAGCGCGGATATACAAAGATTGAGTGCTGCGGACGGTATCCTTCGCCGGGCGGTGTGTTCCCGGGAGTAAAAGCGCCTATCGGTTGGCTGCGCGGTCATATCGGAAGTATGTATAACTTTTTGGATGCTGTACATTGCGGCAATCCAGTATCTCCATCCTTTGACGAGGCAGCACATGTGCAGGCAGTTATGGAAGCCGCATACCTCTCTGATAAAACGGGGCGCAGGGAAGCGGTGCGTATGGTATGAATCATGAAAAAATAACGGTTTTAGGGATCTGCGGAAGAAGCGGCAGTGGGAAAGGCTATGTCTGCGGGGTTTTTAACCAGTTTGGAATTCCAAGCATTGATACGGACAGTGTATATAAAAGTCTTGTAACCGGATGCGGAGATGCACCGTCTCCATGCCTTATGGAGATAACAGATGCTTTCGGTAAAGGTGTGCTGAATGAAAACGGAGATTTAAACAAATCGGCACTTGCTGATATTGTTTTTGCTCCTGGGAATGCATCGCGGCTAAAGCAGCTGAATGCCATTACCCATAAGCATATCAAAGAAAAAACCTTGCAGACGATTGATTTGCTGGCGGATGCTGGAAACAGTGCGGCTCTGATTGACGCACCTGTATTATTTGAAAGCGGATTTGACCGGCTTTGCGATCTGAAGTTTTATGTGCGCGCACCGCTGGAACTGTCTGTGAAGCGAATTTGTGCACGGGACGGAATCACGGAAGATCACGCTCGGAGAAGATTGAACGCGCAAATGTCCGACAGCGCGCTGCAGGCACTATGCGATGGAGTGATTGAAAATGACGGTATTGCAGATGTTCGCATGCAGGTTGCAGAAATCATACAAAGATTTTCTTTGAACAGACAGCCATAAGGAGGATACAAGATGAAATATAAAAAAGCGCTGATCCGCAGCGCGGTAATCGTTTCTATTCTTTTGCTGTCTGTTTTGACGGGATTTTTGTGCCAGTTTATTTGGGATAAAGTGGATCAGGCAAATTATCCTCAGGACTACAGCGAATATGTGGAGCAGTATGCAGGGCAGTACGGCGTGCCGGAAGCGATTGTATATGCGGTTATCAAAACGGAAAGCTCCTTTTCTTCCGGGGCGGTTTCCGGTGCAGGTGCAGTGGGATTGATGCAGATTATGCCCGACACCTTCAATTGGCTGATGACTATGACAAAAGAAAGTATGGAATCCGGAATGCTGTATGACCCAGAGACAAATATTAAATATGGGACATACTATTTATCCTATCTGTACTTGCGGTATGGTTCTTGGGATACGGTGTTTGCAGCATATAATGCCGGACACGGCAGTGTGGACGAATGGCTGGAAAATGACGAGTATACGGACAAAAACGGAAAGCTTGCTAAAATTCCTTATAAAGAAACAGAAAAGTATGTAAAAAAAGTGAATCATGCAATTGAAGTATATACAAGATTATATTATGAATCATAAGAAGCAGAAAGGATGACTGAAATGGCAGACGAAAAGACAAAGGCAGAAGCTTTGCGCGAGCAGCTTCTGTATAAGAAAAAAAGTGTATTTGAAACAATGAGCGGTACAGATGTGGAGCGTGCCGGGGAATATGCAGACGGATACAGTGAATATCTGTTCCGCGCAAAGACGGAGCGCGAGGCCGTGAAAATTTCCGTAACGATGCTGGAAAATGCAGGATATTTGCCGTATACTTTGGGCGACGCTGTGATCCCGGGCGGCAAGTATTATCTGAACAATCGGGGCAAAGCACTGTTTGCGTTCCGGATTGGTACAGAGCCTATTAACAATGGTGTGCGAATCAGCGCTGCCCATATTGATTCTCCCCGCTTGGATTTGAAACAGCATCCCCTTTTCGAAGAAGAGGGAATGGGATATCTGAAAACCCATTATTACGGCGGCATCCGTAAATATCACTGGCCTACAATTCCCCTTGCATTGCACGGCGTGGTAACAAAACAGGACGGCGAAACGATTGAGGTCAATATCGGTGAGGACGCAGGGGATCCAGTGTTTGTCATTACAGATTTGCTGCCGCACCTTGGCAAAGCCCAAGGCGCGAAACCTTTGGATAAGGCGTTTGCCGGAGAAGGTTTGAACTTGCTCATTGGTGCGTCTCCCCTCCTGGAAGAGGATGGAACGCCCGCGGACGGTTCCGACAGCGTAAAGCTGAATATGATGCGTATTCTCAACGATAAATACGGAATCGTGGAAAGCGATTTTATGACGGCGGAGCTTTGTGCCGTTCCTGCCGGTCGGCCTGTAGATATCGGTCTGGATCGCTGCATGATCGGTGCATACGGTCATGATGATAAGGTGTGCGCATATCCGGCGCTCACAGCGCTGATTGACAGTGAGGACAGTGCGCATACAGTAATTTGCGTTCTTGCAGACAAAGAGGAAACCGGCAGTGACGGAACGACTGGAATGCAGAGTGCCCTTCTCACAGATTTAATCGGAGAATTGTCCGATGCACTTGACGGTAATGCAGCACTTGTGCGCAGCCGTTCCATGTGTCTGTCGGCAGACGTGAATGCAGCATATGATCCGCTGTACAGTGAGGTATTTGAAAAACGGAATGCTGCCATGCTCAACAGCGGTGTAGTGCTGTCGAAATATACCGGCAGCGGCGGCAAGTATTCTACAAATGACGCTTCTGCCGAATATGTCGGAAAAATCCGCGACATGTTTACAAGAGACAATGTTCTCTGGCAGACAGCGGAGCTTGGCAAAATCGACGAGGGCGGCGGCGGAACTGTTGCAAAATATATTGCCAATGAAAATATAGATACAGTGGATTTGGGTGTGCCGGTGCTGTCCATGCACGCGCCCTTTGAAGTCATTTCTAAATTGGATTTGTACGAGACATACAAGGCCTTTCTGGCATTTTGTAAATGAGGACTTATGATAGATAAGCTAAAGGAAGTTAAAGACCGTTTTCTCCAGGTGGAAGTGGATTTGTCCAAACCGGAAACGATGGGAAACATGGAATTGTATACGAAATTTATGCGCGAATACAAATCCCTGCAGCCTATTGTGGAAAAGTACGATTTATATGAAAAGCTTACCCGTGACTGCGCTGATGCAGCCGAGATGATGGAATCAGAACCGGATGGAGAACTGCGTGCTCTGGCGCAGGAAGAATATCATGCAATGCGGGAGCAGATCGCTAAAACGGAAGAAGAACTGAAAATTTTGCTTCTTCCCAAGGATCCCAACGATGACAAAAACGTCATCGTTGAGATTCGTGCCGGTGCAGGCGGGGAAGAAGCGGCACTATTTGCAGGGGTACTCTTTCGGATGTATACGATGTATGCGGAAAGCCATCGGTTTAAAACAGAGATTTTGTCTCAGAATGAAACGGGACTTGGGGGATATAAGGAAATTTCTTTCATGGTGTCCGGCGAGGGTGCATATTCCCGTCTGAAATATGAATCCGGTGTTCATCGGGTGCAGCGGGTTCCGGAAACGGAATCCTCCGGGCGCATTCATACTTCCACTGCAACGGTTGCTGTTTTGTGCGAAGCGGAGGAAGTGGAAGTGGAAATCAATCCGGCTGATCTGATTGTGGAAACCTGTAAGTCCAGCGGCGCCGGTGGACAGCACATAAACAAGACGGAATCCGCAGTACGTATGATTCATAAGCCTACCGGTATCGTTGTGGAATGTCAGGAAGAACGCAGTCAGTTCAAAAACAGGGATAAAGCGCTGAAGCTTCTGCGGACAAAGCTGTATGATATGGAGCAGCAGAAGCAGGCGGATCAGATTGCGGGAGAACGCCGGGGACAGGTGGGAACCGGCGACAGAAGTGAACGGATCCGAACCTATAATTTCCCCCAGGGACGTATATCCGATCACAGAATCGGACTTACTTTGTATAGCTTGGACAGCTTTGTCGATGGAAATCTGGATCAGATGATAGACGCACTGGCGACAGCGGATGCAGCCCAGCGGCTGAAAGGAGCCGGAGCGGATGAAAACTGAATTTGTGAGGCTTTCAGAAGAGACTGCTGAGGAAACATTTCAACGCGCGGGTAAAATTCTGCGGGAGGGGGGATTGGTAGCGTTTCCCACAGAGACCGTTTACGGACTTGGCGCGAATGCTTTGGATCCCGATGCCGCCGCAAAAATTTATGCTGCCAAGGGGCGCCCTGCGGACAATCCGTTGATAGTACATGTGGCAGATCCTAGTGAGGCGGAAGACTTGGCTGTAACCACGCCGGTGTATTATGCGCTGGCACAGCGTTTTATGCCCGGTCCCCTCACAGTAATTCTGGATAAGAAGCCACGCATTCCCGATTCTGTTACAGGCGGGCTAAATACAGTGGCAGTGCGCTGTCCGGATCATGCCGCTGCAAGACGACTCATTCAGGCTGCCGGCGTTCCTATTGCCGCACCCAGTGCCAATTTGTCAGGGTCTCCTTCTCCCACTACAGCCGAACATGTTCTGGCTGACCTGTCGGGCAGGGTGGATATGATTCTGGATGGCGGGGCGTGTGCCATTGGTGTGGAATCTACTGTGATTCGTTTAACAGATGAAGGATGTACGCTGCTGCGTCCCGGTGAAGTTTTACCAAGAGAACTTGCGTCTGTAGTGAAAAATGTTTTGGTAGATCAGGCAGTGCTGGATCCGAATGCAGCAGGGGATCGCCCCCAGTCGCCCGGTATGAAATACCGGCACTATGCACCGAAAACAAAATTGATTCTGGTGGAGGGCGGCAGAGATACATTTGTAGAGTTTGTAAACAGCCGGAAAGATTTCTGTGGGGTTCTTGCCTATACTGAGGATCTGAACCGGTTTACGCAGTCCAAAGTAATGGATTTGGGTGCTGAAAACGATCCTGCCGCACAAATGCATAATCTGTTCCGAATTCTGCGGGAAGCGGACGGAATGCAGGTTCCGGTTATTTATGCGCCGCTGCCACCAAAGACAGACGAATATCTTGCATTATACAATCGTATTATCCGGGCTGCCGGATGTGAAGTAATAAAAGGACGGTCATAATTCATGGCAAGAAAGAAGAAAGTGGAAGAAGCGCCCCAGATACAGGCGGAAATTGTCAACCAGCCGATTACGGAAACCATTGAAACGAACTATATGCCCTATGTAATGAGCGTAATCATTTCCCGGGCAATTCCGGAAATCGACGGTTTTAAGCCTTCTCACAGAAAACTCCTTTATACCATGTATAAAATGGGACTGCTCAGCGGTCCGCGCACAAAAAGCGCAAATGTTGTCGGACAAACTATGCGGCTCAATCCTCATGGTGATGCATCTATTTACGAAACGATGGTGCGGCTCACCCGGGGCAATGAAGCTCTGCTCCATCCCTTTGTGGATTCCAAAGGCTCTTTCGGCAAGCAGTACAGCCGGGATATGGCATATGCGGCGTCCCGGTATACGGAAGTGCGGCTGGATAAAATCTGCAATGAGATTTTTACAGGCATTGATAAAAACGCAGTGGATATGGTGCCGAATTACGATAACACCACAACGGAGCCTACCTTGCTTCCTACTACCTTCCCCAATATTTTGGTGTCCCCCAATATGGGAATCGCCGTGGGTATGGCGTCCAATATTTGTTCCTTTAATTTGGCAGAGGTATGCGACGGTACGATTGCACTTCTGAAAAATCCGAATTTGTCTGTCGATAAAATCCTGGATCTGATCAAAGCGCCGGACTTTTCCGGCGGCGGTATGCTGATCTATGACCGGGCGCAAATGCGGTCCATATATGAAACCGGACGGGGAAGTGTGCGCCTGCGGGCACGGTACAGCTATGACAAAGACAACAATTGTATTGATATTTTGCAGATTCCCTATTCTACATCAATCGAAGCAATTATCAAAAAAATTGTGGATCTGATTAAAGAGGGCAAGCTCAAAGAAGTTACCGATGTCCGGGATGAAATTGATTTGAACGGATTCAAACTCACACTGGACTTGCGGCGCGGAACAGATCCGGAAGCGGTAATGGCAAAGCTGTATAAGCTAACGCCCCTGCAGGATGAATTTGCATGTAACTTTAACGTGCTCATTGACGCATCTCCGAAACAGCTTGGAATCATTGGCATATTACAGGAATGGATTCGCTTCCGGCTGGGATGTGTAGGCAGGGAACTGCGCTTTGAATTGCAAAAGAAAAAGGATCGCCTCCATCTTCTGAAAGCGCTGAGCAAAATTCTTTTGGATATTGATAAGGCAATCCGCATTATCCGCGAAACAGAAAAAGAATCGGAAGTTGTACCGCGGCTGATGGAGGGATTTGCCATTGATCAGGTTCAGGCGGAATATGTGGCTGAAATTAAGCTGCGCCATTTGAACCATGAATATTTGATCAATCGGGTGCATGAAATCGAAAGCCTGCAGGCAGAAATTGCGGATATCGAAGAGACGCTTGCAGATGAAATCAAAATGAAAGCGTTGATTTCCACACAGCTTGCCGAGGTCAAAAAGAAATATGGCAAGCCCCGTAAAACCCAGCTTATTTATGCGGATACAATCGAAGAACCTACAATTCTGGATACTGTAGAGAATTATGCCTGCCGGGTGGTGCTTACCCGGGACGGCTATTTTAAGAAAATCACCCATCAGTCTCTGCGCGGCAACGATGAGCAGCGATTGAAAGATGGTGATGAAATTCTCTGGAGCGAGGATTGCGAAAATAAGGATGAATTTTTGGTATTCACAGATCAGCGGCGGGTGTATAAAGGGAAATTAGCGGATATTGATCCGGTGAAAGCGTCCCTTTTGGGAGATTTCCTGCCCGGTAAGCTGGATTTTGAGGAAAATGAACGTCCCATGCTGATGAAGATTATAAATGAGTCCTGCAGTTCAGATCATCATATTATCTTCATTTTTGAAAATGGAAAAGGCGTACGCATTCCGCTTTCTGCATATGAGACAAAATCCAATCGCAAGCGGCTTACAAGCGCTTATTCCGATACGGCACCGCTTATAGCAGCAGTGTATGAAAAGGAAACAATGGATCTTCTGATCGTGTCCGATGCAGGTAAGGGAATCCTTATAAAATCTTCTTTGATTCCGGAAAAAACTACCCGTACTTCTACCGGTGTTATTTTGTTCCAGCTGCGTAAAAAGCAAGTGGTGAGCGGGGTGCATTACGGGGAGGATTTGGCTCGCTTTACAGATGCGCCAAAGTGTCGGAAAATCAAAATTCCTGCAGTGGGCTCTCCGCTTTTGATTCCGGATATTGATGAAATGCAGATTGTGATAGAATAAAAAAGAAAGCGCGGTAATAAACATGTCGGAAAAGCAGAAAAAAATAATGGTTCGTACAGTGGCAATCGTTCTTGCTTTGCTTATGGTGGGTGGATCTGCATCTGTCATTGTTACGATTTTGCTTGGGTAAATTTTACATTTGGAGTAAACAGCAAATGCATCAGAAATTTAAAAGGACGCGCCTTGCCTGCTACACCGGATATGTCACGCAGGCAATTGTAGTCAATCTGGCGCCCCTTCTCTTTGTTATTTTTCAGGATACGTATCATTTTTCTCTGTCCTATATTGCGGCAATCACCCTTGTAACCTTTTTGGTGCAAATCGGCATTGATTTGCTTTCAGTGAAATTTATTGAAAAAGCAAGCTATCGCATCCTATCCGTTTGGAGCCAAGCGTCCTGTGCTGTAGGGCTGATCCTTCTGGCGGTATTGCCGCAGATGTTTCTGCCGGAGATTGCTGTGATGGCGGCTGTCATCGTATATTCTGCCGGAAGCGGACTGGCAGAAGTGGTGCTGAGTCCGCTTATGGAAGCGCTTCCCAAAGATGAAAACGCCGGCGGTTCTCCTATGGCGCTGATGCATTCCTTCTATTCCTGGGGGCAGGCGGTGGTCATTTTGGTAACAACCGCGCTGCTCCATATCATCGGTGGGCAGCTTTGGTTTTTCCTGCCGCTCTTGTGGGCATTGGTTCCCATCTTCAATGGGATTTTCTTTGCCCGGGTGCCTATGGTAGAAATGACAGTTCATGACGGGGAACATGGTGCTTTTGCTATGCTGCGGGATCCGATTTTTATCGTTGCCTTTCTGATTATGATTTTTGCCGGTGCGGCAGAACAGGTAATGGCGCAGTGGGCGTCGCTGTTTGCGGAACGGGGACTGGGGATTACAAAAATTGTAGGCGACTTGCTTGGACCGTGCATGTTTGCAATTATGATGGGGATTGGCAGAACTGCCTATGGTATATACGGTCGTAAGCTGAAAATTGCATGTGCCCTGACCGCCTGTGCATTGCTTACAGTGGTCTGTTATCTGGCGGCAGTGTTTGCGCCGGTGCCCATTGTTTCGCTTCTGGCATGCGGTGTAACCGGATTTGGTGTCAGTCTGATGTGGCCGGGAATGCTTGCCTTGTGTGCGGAAAAATATCCGGGCGCCGGGGCATCTATGTTTGCTATGATGGCTGTTGGCGGCGATATCGGCTGCTCCCTTGGTCCGTGGCTGACAGGGATCGTATCGGATTTCGCGGAAAATATGCCTGCACTCCTCCGTATGGGAGAGCGTTTATCGCTGGATGCCGAACAGACTGGGCTGCGGGCAGGTATATTGGCAGGAGTTATTTTTCCGATTTTTATGGTAATTGGAATGGGGATTCTTTCAAGACCGAAGAAAACAACATAAAAAAATATTAATAGAAATATGAATACAAATAAAAAGAATAACTGGATAAAGATATGGCGTGATATTTGGAATAGTCCCGTTTGGTTTGGAATGCTTGGCTCTTTTTGCATGCTTCTGCTGATTGAATCTTTAAGTCGGCACAGCTTTTTCGGAGGATTGCAGTTTTTGGTGCAGGAGCCAGTATGCTTTTTGATGAACTGGCTGATTATTGCGGCTTTTTTAGCACTCACATATTTTGTACCGAAGCGTATTTTTGCGCAGGCAATTGTCGCGCTTGTATTTGTGGGACTTGCGATTATCAACTGCATTCTTCTGTACACAAGAGTGACGCCTCTGGAAGCAGTGGATTTTTCTATATTGCGCACCGGCATATCTATCGTAAATATTTATCTCACTGTAATACAAATCATTTTATGCGTGGCAGCGATTATACTGGCAATTGCCGCAATGGTTTTTCTATTTATTAAAAGTCCGAAATCTCCAGTGCGCCCTGCGGCAGCCGCTGTCGCTTTCGGCAGCTTTGCTGCGGTTGGCGCAGTATTGATCGTTTGTCTTTCTTTGTTTCAATATATTCCGTCCAATCTTGCAGATATGAATGAAGCATACGATACTTACGGCTTTACCTACTGCTTTTCCAGAAGCATATTTGACCGGGGAATTTCAAAACCGGAGGAATATTCTGCATATACGATTGAAGAGATTCTTTCTTCCATAGGCAGTGAAAAAAATCAGGAGCCGGAGAAAAAGCCGAATATAATTATGGTGCAGTTGGAATCCTTTATGGATATCAATTTATTTTCTAAATTGACATTTGCAACAAATCCTGTACCGAATTTTACAAGGCTGAAAGAAACATGCACCAGCGGGAAAATGTATGTGCCGTCCGTAGGCGCGGGTACAGCCAATACAGAATTTGAAGTGCTTACGGGAATGAATTTGGATGATTTTGGCACAGGCGAATATCCTTTTAAAACGGTTTTGCAGGAGAAAAGCTGTGAAAGTATTTGTTATAATCTCCGCGCTCTGGGATATGCCTGTCACGGATTTCATAACAATACCGGTACGTTTTACAGCCGGCATATTGCCTATAAGAATTTGGGTTTTGACACCTTTACGCCATTGGAATATATGAGCGGGTATCCTATCAATCCTCTTGGATGGGCAAAGGATTCCTGCCTTACAGATCAGATCATAGATGTGATGCAGTCTACCCAGGGAAAGGATTTTGTTTTTGCCGTCAGTGTGCAGGGACATGGCAAATATCCCACAGAACCGGTTGCAGATGAGAAGCTGATCCAAATCAATGGAATTTCTGATGAAGAGCTCCGGCATCAGTTTGCATATTATGCTTATCAGCTTTGGGAAATGGATCGTTTTATCGGGGAACTGATGGAAGCGCTGTCTGCATTGGATGAAGACTGCGTGCTTGTGCTGTATGGAGATCATCAGCCCAGCTTGGAATATGATGTGCAGGATTTGTCGATAGACAGTAAGTATATCAGTGAATATGTCATATGGACAAATTTTGCATCAGAAAAGCAGTCCCGGGATATTCAGGCATATCAATTGTCGGCGCTTGTATTGGACAGCCTTGGAATTGAAAACGGACTTATCACAAAGATGCATCAGAAGTATTCGGAAAACGATGATTATCTGAATGCGCTCCGGATGCTGCAATATGATATGCTGTATGGCGATATGCTGGCGTACGGGGGAGAAGGGGAGTATACGCCGGTTGAAATGCATATGGGATATCGGAATGTGGAAATACAGCATGTGACTTTTATTGAGGATCGGTATTATATTGTCGGTGAAAACTTTACGAAATACAGTGTGGTATATGTGAACGGTCGATCAAAAAATACGGTGTTTATTTCGGACACGGTGCTATTATTGGATAATGAAGAAATCGAAGAGGGCGACTCTATCACCATCCGACAGATTACGGGAGATTTTGTGGAGCTTGGATCCAGTGATCCGTTTGTTTATGGAAACGATCAAGCGAATGGGGATGTGTCGTAGTGCGATATTATAAGCGGTTTATGCAAACTTCATAGCGTAAATTTAAGAAGGCCCCCTTGTGCAAAGGGGGCCGAACTAAACTTTTGCTCCCCCCTGTGAAAGGGGATTTGATCCCGCCCCATAGGGAGTTTGGGCGAGTATTTGTACTATCGTGGAGTGTGCATTCTTCCGCAGGAACTGTGGGTGGTATATTCCGAATGGGTTGTGCCAATGTTGTTGTGCAGCAGAAATTCTCTGCACCCGCAGCCATTTTTTGCGTCAGTGGTGACAAAATATAATTCTCGCTTGGTGATAACGCAGTTCGGATGTACTACACAGGGAATCGGTGTGTCGTCTATTCCTGCAGCCATATCGGAAGTGTAGGGATAGTAACACGTTCTGCCGCAGTAGGCACAGGGTTCGCTGTAGGTATATGCGCTGCAGGGTGCTGCAAAAACATTGCAGCCAAGAACTGTGGCTGCGCAGATTCCAAATAGAAATTTTTTCATGTGCATGTTTTCCGTTTTCCTTTCTGTTTACTTTCTTATATATATATCGTGACCGAAAATTTGTGCTTTTACTCTTTTTTATTGAAGGTAAAATGTGCATTTTCATCAAAAAATAAAAAGCCTCTTTGTAAAAAAGAGGCTTTTTATTATACAATTTGCCGCCGTAATTCGGCAATGATTTTTTTCTCTTCTCGTGATACTTTTACTTGTGTCAGTCCAAGAATATTTGCTGTTTGCTGCTGGGACATATCTTTATAATAACGCAGCATGATGATCTTGCGCCACTGTTCTGGAAGACTTCGCAGTGCATCTGACAGGGCAATACGATCAAAAGTTTTTTCAATGGAACAGGAAGGATCCTCTACCGTATTTTCTACGGTCAGATCTCCGTCATCACTGACCGGTTCAGAAAGAGAGGCGACGGGACGTCCTGCATCCAGTGCTTGAAGAACCTCTTCATTGGTGAGTCCGGTTTGCTGCGCCAATTCTTCCGTGTGCGGCTCCCGTCCGTGTTTATTTATAAATTCTTCCCGGCAGCGCATTAAAACAGCGCAATTCTTTTTGTTGACCCGGCTGACTTTAATCAGCCCGTCATCCCGTAAAAATTTTCGTATTTCTCCCATAATCAGAGGTACAGCGTAAGTGGAAAAAGCTGTGCCTCTGGAAATGTCAAAGGTGCGGATTGCTTTCAGCATCCCAATCAGTGCAATTTGAATTAAATCCTCTGTTTCCACTCCGCGCCCAGAAAAACGTCGGGCAATGGATGCGGCAAGGGGATAATTCATTCGGATCAGTTCTTCCGTCGCCTGCTCATCGCCCTCTTGAGATTTTTCTATATAACAGGTATTTTCGCTGTATTGGCTCAAAGGTTTCACCTCCCGCTTTTATGTATCGGATTCAGCGGGGAAGCACGGACAGCTTTTTCATCATAATAACCTTTGTTCCTTTTCCGGGACGGCTTCGGACGGTGAGACTGTCCATAAAGCTATCCATAACAGTAAATCCCATACCGCTGCGCTCGTTTTCTGCATCGGTGGTATATAATGGCTGCATGGCAGTTTCCACATCAGGAATCCCGCATCCTGCGTCCCGGATTTCTATTTTCACTTTTCTGTCCGCATAAGCGTTCATGATCATGTAGACAGGTCCTACTGCGTCCCGATATGCGTGCACGGTACAGTTTGTAACTGCTTCTGAAACGGCGCATTTAATATCCGCAAGCTCCGCCACTGTGGGATTGAGCTGCATTACAAATGCAGCAGCAAGTGAACGGGCGAGAGATTCATTCTGAGACAATGAATCAAATTGCATTTTTAATGTGTTTTCCGATTTTTTCATATTTATTTATCCATGCCTTTCTTGCTTATCCTTCAAACGTAATAATCCGGTCCAGTCCCGCCATATCAAACATCTGGCGAACACGTCCGTGGGCGCCCTGAACGGAGAATTGAACCCCAATTTCTTCTGCTTTGGTGTATCGTCCCAGGATCAGTCCCAGCCCGGAGCTGTCCATAAAGGTAACGCCGCCCATATGAATGATCAATTTGTTTGGAGATGCAGATAGGAGAGCGGCGTCAATCTCCTGCCGTATATTTTTTGCACAGTGATGGTCAATTTCGCCGCTGATCGCAGCCGTCAGTATGTTATTTTTTGATTCCAGTTTTACATCAGCATTTTTTGTATCCAAGTTAAATCCCTCCATTTCATAAACAGTATACTATGGCGGCTCTGATAAAGCTGTCGAATGTGTCTGGAGATAAAAGATATATGTTGACGAATAGGACGGGGCGTGGTAGAATATTTGCAGTAAATCTGTTTTATGTGTAAAAAATTTTGTGTGAAGAATGCGGGAAATACATCCGCAAATTTACTTTTTCACACTGAGGTATGGGGAATAAACTATGGGTATACTGCAAGGCGCCGCTTTGGTAGGACAGTCCGGTGGACCTACTGCGGCAATCAACGCAACGCTTTCCGGTGTGATTTTGGGGGCATTGGAAAATACACAGGTTACGAAAATTTACGGTATGAAGAACGGCATCGAGGGTTTTTTAGAAGAGCGGGTTGTTGATCTTAGCACTTTGTTTACGGATGCATCCGGTAAAGCGGATCTGCCAAAGCTGGAACTACTCTGTCAAACGCCGGCTGCCGCTTTGGGCTCCTGCCGGAAAAAGCTTCCGAATCCCAGTGAAGATGCGCCTTTTTTTGAAAATCTGATTCATCTTTTCAAAAAATATGATATTCGATATTTCTTCTATATCGGCGGGAACGATTCCATGGATACCGTAGCAAAGCTGACTGCATATTTGAAGGACGCAGAATATGACATGTGTGTAATGGGCGTTCCGAAAACCATTGATAATGATTTGGCAGGTACCGATCACACCCCCGGATTTGGCTCTGCCGCAAAGTATATTGCTACAACGGTATCGGAAATTATACGGGACTGTGCCGTTTATACTGTGCCTGCGGTAACGATTGTGGAAATCATGGGACGGGATGCTGGCTGGCTTACAGCAAGTGCAGGACTTTCTGCTTTGACAAGACGTCCTGTGCCGGACTATATTTATTTACCGGAAGTGCCGTTTTCTATGGATGCATTTCTTGCAGACGTACGAAAAGCGCTTGCTGTGCACCCTAATGTAGTGATTGCAGTTTCTGAAGGTGTGCGGGATGCAGACGGACGTTATGCTGGCGAAAATGCCCAGAGCGGGGCAACAGATGCGTTTGGACACCGATATTTGTCCGGCACGGGTAAGGCGCTGGAAATGGCGGTAAAGGAGAAAATCGGGTGTAAGGTTCGTTCTGTTGAAGTGAATATCAGCCAGAGATGCGGAGCACATATTCAGTCTTATACAGACATACAGGAATCTGTCGGCGTCGGAAAAAGTGCAGTGGAAGCTGCTGTGTCCGGCAAGACCGGCTGTATGATGGCGATGGAGCGGGACTCCGGTGAATATAAAATTTCATTTGTCCCGCGGGAGATATCCGGTATTGCGAATGCAGTGCGCAGCGTTCCCAGAGAAATGATTACAGAGGAAGGGAATAATGTCACAAAGGAATGCCTTGAATACATATTTCCGCTGATTCAGGGCGAGTGTGTACAGCAATATTTATACGGACTGCCAGCACATTTGATTATTGAGTAAAAGGAAAAAGAGACGCTTTGGAGAAGCGTCTCTTTTTATTTTTTGTTATCTGGTAAAATCGGCCATGTTCTGCATGATTGCGCCTACGGTATCCATAGCAGCGGCAGCCTTTTCGCGCAGCCCATGGGGCTTGTGTTTGCTTTTCATCATAACAGATACCGCTGTACCCACGGCACTTCCAATTACCATTCCGCAAACAACATATTTTGCAGCATCAGCTTTTTTCATATCCGGCTTTGACATTTTTTCATTCTCCCTTCTGGAAAAGAGGCTTAACACCCCAACTTTTACATGAATAGTATTTGCAGGAAAGGGATTTTTTATTATTATAAATTTGTGAAAGATTTGGAAAACACGCTAATAAATAGGAGAAGCACGAATTAAAAAAGGCTCCCTTGTGTAAAGGGAGCTGTCGCTAAGCGAAGCGATAGCGACTGAGGGATTGTTTGCGCGCTTATTTTCCAGCATTCATTTTCAGATAAGCGTTGATAAATCCATCCAGATTGCCGTCCATGACACTTTGAATGTTTCCGTTTTCGTAGCCGGTTCTGGTATCTTTTGCCAATGTATACGGCATAAACACATATGAACGGATTTGGTTGCCCCATTCAATGTTGGTCTTATTTCCCTGGATGTCCTCAATGCGTTCCAGTTTTTCCCGTTCCTTGATTTCCATAAGTTTGGATTTCAGCATTTTCAATGCAGTTTCTTTATTCTGCAGCTGGCTCCGCTCCGTCTGACAACCAACTACAATACCTGTAGGGATATGCACAATACGGATTGCAGAGTCCGTTTTATTGATATGCTGCCCGCCGGCACCGCTGGAACGGTGCGCGGTGATTTCCAAATCTTCGTCATTCAGTTCGATGCTGTTGTCATCCTCAAATTCCGGCAAAACTTCAACAGAAGCAAAGGAAGTGTGCCGACGACCGGAACCGTCAAAGGGAGAAACACGCACCAAACGGTGCACGCCGTTTTCACTTTTCAGATATCCGTATGCATTCAGTCCTTCTATTACAATGGTAGCAGACTTAATTCCGGCTTCATCACCATCCAGCCAGTCTACCAATTTGACGGTATATCCGTGAGACTCGCCCCAGCGTGTGTACATACGGTAAAGCATCTGCGCCCAGTCCTGGGCTTCTGTTCCGCCTGCACCGGGATGAAAGCTGACAATGGCGTTATTATGGTCGTATTCTCCGGAAAGAAGCACTTCAATGCGCATCTTTTCCTCTTCTGCTTCAATCGCTTCTGCTTCCGCAAGGATTTCATCCTTCATACTTTCATCGCCAGCTTCAATTGCTAACTCACAAAGAGTAATCGCATCCTCGAGTTTTGCACCAAGGGCGTCATATTGTTCTATTTTATCTTTCAACTGTTTTACCTGACGCAGTATTTTACCGGAATTTTCCTGATCGTTCCAGAAGTCAGGTGCGGCAGTTTTTTCATCTAATTCCGCGGCTTCTGCACGCAGTGCGTCAATACGCAGGGCACTGCCCAGTTCTTTTATATCGCTTCGGAAATTTGTAAGCTTGTGTTTGGTTTCTTCAATTTCAATGATCATTGCATCCTCCGGTAATTATATAGTGTCAATGTCTACGTATTCGAGCTTGGGCGGGGGCGCCATACGGGCGGGTTTGTGCTTCAGAGGATCGTAGGAAAACTTTTTGCATGTATATGCTTTGGAAACAACGCCTTTTTTTTCACAAAGCATTGCGTCTTCATCATAAATGGGACATGCAAATTCGCAGTAGACACATATTTTTTCATCCGTCATAGTTTCATCCCCCAAGGCATTATTATATTTATTATATGGGAAAATGCGAAATAAATCAAGGTGTTTTCAGATTTTCTATGATTTCTTCCGGGGTTTCAGCATAAAAAACAGAAAAAAAAGAAGGAAGAAGATCATTATTGCTGTGCCGGGAGTGTATTCGATGAAAAAAGTTCCGACAGAGACGCTGGGCGGAGATATGGAAAAGAAAGCTGCATACAGCATGCACAGTATGCCGGTAAAAATACCCTGCAGGGCTTTGGTCGCCGCGGTTCGCTTCAGCGATAATCCTGCGGGTAATGCAAAGGAACAGGCTTGAAAGAACACAGAAAGTCCGGACCAGCCAACGGAAAAGCCGCTGAGAAAAGCGCCAGCGGCGCCTCCCAGTCCGGCGCTTTGCGCAGTACCGGATGTAAACTCCAGACATGCCGCCAGCAAAGCGGGCAGAAGCGGCGCTGCAGGGGATCCGGTAAAGGTTTCGGTAATGAATCGGATTATAACATAGAAAAACACGACAAATCCGCTGACGGAAAGGCAGGAAAGGGCGGCTTCAGATACGGCAGTGGAAAAAAGGAGGGAAAACGGTGCTGCTTTTGAGGAGGTTTTTCCGGATAGACAGGAAGCCTTAAAAGGAAATATAAGGCGGTTGACCAAAAGTCCGGCTATTACAGACGCGAGAATTTGAAAGAAATAGATTGCCCATCCAAAGGCAGGACTGCCCCAAAAGATAGCTCCGACAATGCCTACAACAAAAGAAGGTCCCGTATTGTTCGAAACACTGATGAGCACCTCCGCTTCTGTTTTGCTGACACAGCCGCTTTTATATAAATCTACGGCTGTTTTAGCGCCTACCGGGAACCCGCAGAGCGCCCCCAAAATCAGAGAGGATCCCGCCTGGGCAGGTAATCCGAAGATTGCTGCCGCTGGAATTCGACGCCCAAGCTTGGCAGCAAGACCGGAATAAACAAAAAGGGAGGATATGACCATATACGGGAACAGAGAAGGAACGACTTTTTCCGCGCATAACAGCAAACCGTCCAGCGTAAAGTCGGAGGCTTCTCCTGAGAAAACTGTGAGCAGAATCCCTGCTGTGAGAAGCCCCACAGCCATTATTTGCAACTTCCATTTTTTCATGAATCGGATTTTCCTTTCGTTTCAAACATGTTTCTGTCCGGCATTTTCTGCATGGAAAAGAGAATCCCGGCATATCTTTTATTAAAACATATGCCGCAAGATGCGAAAATTTTCGGAGGTATTGTGAAAACTGAAAAAAACAATCATGAGGGCAGGCAGTTTCTGTCAAAACTTGAAACTGCGGTTGGACATTGTTCTATGATAGAAGTGCACGGAGACAGGGAACTGCTGCTTTCCGGATGCAAAGGAATTGTAGATTATGACAATGCCAAAATCGTTATAAACACATTGTCCGGGCAGGTGGTCGTGTGCGGATTCCGCCTTTGCCTGTCTGTTTTTCGCGGGGATATTTTACGTATAGAAGGACATATAACAGAAATTAAATTTGGCGGTGATGCAGAGTGAGACTACTTTCCTTCGTTTTCGGTATGCGTGCTTATCTGATTCGGAAAGCATGGGTGGTAGGTGCAATCAACCTGCTTGCACGGTTGGATATTTCTTATGATCGCTTGGAAAAGGATGAGGAAGGCAATCTGCATTTTACAGTGCCCGCTTATAAAAGAAAGCTGCTGGAAAGAGCGCTTACAGCAGAAGGAATCGTCTGGGAGCGCGGCGCATTGTCGGGACTGCCCGATATTTTCCGGCGCTATAAAAAACGTTGGGGAATTGCAGTGGGATTTCTGATTTTTGTGTTCCTTGTAGCTGTATCCGGCGGGCGAATCTGGTGTGTTGAAATAAGCGGGAACAGCCGCGTTGCAGATGAGGAGATTATTGAGCTTTTAGATGAGCTTGGATGCGGAGTGGGGGACACATACAAAAATATTGAATTTGCAAAGCTGCACAATGCGTTTCTTCTCCGATGCAAGGATATTGCATGGATTTCCGTGAATATGGATGGAACCCATGCCCATGTTGAGGTGCGGGAAACATTGGCGGATCAAGCAAAAGAGGACAATCAAAATTATAATGTGGTGGCTGGTGAGGATGGGCAAATAGAGCAGATTGCGGCATATGAAGGAAAACCGCAGATTGCAATTGGGGATACGGTCCGGAAAGGGGAACTTCTGCTCAGCGGTGTAATCAGCTATGGAGAAACCGGACTGCGCTATGAAAATGCTGCCGGGGAGGTATATGCAAAAGTGATCCGGGATTTTGTAGTGGAAGTTCCGCTGCAAACGGAGAAAAAAATATATACTGGGCACAGTACTGCAAAAAAATCTTTTGTTTTTTTTCAGTTTAAATCCAACTTATTTTTTAATAGCGAAATTCCATATGATTCTTACGATACAACGCATCGAAATCGGCAGCTGCATTTATTTGACACTGTGGCGCTGCCCATATGGGTGGAAACTGATTTGTATGAAGAATATGAGGTTCAGTCGGTTACATTAACCGAGGATGAGGCAAAGACGCTTGCATATCAGGAATACAGAGCCCGCTTGAAGGAAACACTTGCAGACGCGCAGCTTTTAGAGAAAAATACAGATGCAGCGCTGGATGAGGATGGAGTGTATCGGATTCGGTGCCGTCTGTACTGCCTGGCAGATATTGCGGTGCGTCAGCCTCTTGTAATTGATGAAAATTCATCTGCTGAACAGTAAATTTATAAAAAGAGGATGCGGTTGCCCGGGAGAGATTGGACAGCAAGAGAAGAGGTAAAGATTAAAATGATTATTATCCTAGAAAAACGGCGGTTGAACCGCCGTTTTTTTCATATTTTCAGTGAAAAAGATTAGGCTGATAATAGGAAATCTGATATAAAGCGGACATATTGCGTCTTCTGCTATAGCATATAACAATAAAAGATTTACAAAAAATTCAAAAGAAATATTGACATTTAGAAGATATTGTGATAACATAGCCAAAAATAAAGCGTTATATATATAATATTTTGAGCAAAATATACACAGGATGAAATTGAGAGCATCCTAAGGTTTTTCTGCTATTTTCTTAAATATCAATTTTTAATCGACACTGCGTTTCCTTTGCAATGCGATTTTTTAATATAACAGTGGATATTACAAATTTATGGGAGATTATAAATAATGATTACGATTGACAAATCTATTTCAGGTATTCGAAAAAAAATAGTTGATGTAATTGCTTCAAATATGGATGAGATATATTCGGGGGAATTATCTTTAGATATGGACTTATTAAATATGGGTCTTGATTCATTTACGTTTATAAAAATAGTTGTAAAATTAGAAAGTGCATTTGATTTTGTATTTGATGATGAAATGCTGATAAACACAGAATTTCCAAAGCTTAAAATGATGGTTGAATACGTTGAATCAAAGATTGCACGCGATAAAGGACTTAAGGAGGATTTTAATGGAAAAAACATTACCGATTAAAGTTAATGCTTCCGTACATACCGAATGTTGGACATATAATAAATTATGTATTTTAGAAACCTCGCCATATTTTAATGCATGGCTTTCCAGTAATTTTGGAATTTATATGGATTCCGAGTATATAATGAATTTTGGACGAATCAATAGAACATTTTATTTAAACGATTATAGTAATATTTTAAGAATCAGCGAACTTAATTATTGGGAAAATACTCCGAATACAATAATGAAGACCATTGAATCTGAAATTCTTAAAGGAAATTATTTAATTATATATCTTATGTTAAATATAGAAAAACATTTCGTTCATGAATTTGTTTTTTATGGATTTAATAGTGAAAATCGAGAGCTATATACGCTAATGTTAAAGGAAGGCAGATTTAAGAAAAAAACCGTTTCTTATGATTATTTTATAACGCATTATAAAAATCTGTATGACTATCATTTATTTAATCCTGATAATATAGCATGGTTTGGATCAAATTTTTTTCCGATTACTAAAATACAAATACGCGATGATTTTGATGACAGTATATGTTTTGTTGAGGCAACGAGAAGATTCAATGAGGAGTTATATGGTAAAAAAATCCTTATTTCTGATCCAACGTCTGCAAAAGAAGAAAAATATCTTACAGGAATTGAATGCATAAATGGCATTTCGCTTAGAGTAAAAGAGTACATAAGAGATCAGCAATTTATTACAGGCGAAATTTTAACAAAACTATCTTTTGAAATGCGAAGAAATGTATGTAAGCTATACGAACACCATTGCATAGTGAATAGATCTATGATGTGGATTCTTAAACAAGTTGAAGCAAAGGAAGAGCCTTATATTCAACTGCATTGGAATTTATGTAAAAGAATAAAAAAACTTGCTATGCTATCTGTAAAATTTCATGTTACAGGCAACTGGGAAAATGTCACTAAAATGGATCAGGAATTAGAAAATTTATACGATAATGTGAAGGAATCTTTAAGCGGTTTCATCGATAGTGTAACTGTTTTGAGGAAAAAACAGAATAAAGAATCTTATAATGATCTCTTAAAGAAACATCCCTCTATATTAACAGAGATGGAGCATTTTAAAGACAATCAGGTAGCTTTATGAAAAAGAAAGATTTTCGATTTTTTAAAGAGACAAAAAAGACGATTTCGAGCCTCTGGTTTATGCTGCGTTTTTCGTGGCGAATCGGTAAGCCGCGCTTTTTTTGGACGCCGTTCACAATAATAATCAATTCTTTGATTCCAATACTTCTGCTGACGATTCCGAAATTTATAATTGACGAACTGACATATTCACGGCGTTGGGGGATGGTGCTTACATATATTTTTATTCTTGCTGGTGTAACAGCTTTTTCGGCTTTGTATCGCTGGGGATCATGGTATTTTCAGAATAAGTCCATGAGAAGAATACAGCTCAGAAATGAAAAAGAATATCTGCGGAAGGTGCTGGGTACTGATTATAAAAACCACGAAAACAGCGAGTATAAGGATCTGACGGAAAGAGTAAAAAGCAATGTTGATGTTATCAGCTTTCTTGACAAGACTTTAGTAGATTTTATAATAAATTTATTTCAGCTCATAGGCTATACATATATTATCGCGCAGCTTCACTGGTTGATCATCGTTGCGATTATTATAATCATAAAATTCAACTCTGTACTTTCTGAAAAACGTGAAAAAATGGGCTACGAGTTTCAGCCTATCGTAGCGAATTTTGCAAGAAGATGCGAATACATTTACAGTACTATGATAGGCTTTGCATCAGGGAAGGATGTAAGAATGAACAATGCGGCAGACTGGCTGCAAGGAAAGTACAAATCTGAAACTGATAATTATATCAAAAGCTTTAATATAAAGCAAAACAAGGAAGTAAAAATAACAATTGTCGACCATTTGATAAACGCAGCACAGTCAATCATCATGTATGGCTACAGTGCATATATGGCCATACTGGGCAAAATCACTGTGGGAAGCTTCAGCATGTATCTGGGTGCCATTACGAGCTTTATATCCAGCTTTTCGGGATTTATTTCAAAGCTTATAAACCTGAAATACTGGGGATATTATGTTGATGATTACAGACATTTTCTGGAAATGTCAAAACCCGACAGCACTGCTTGCTATGATAAAAGTATAACTGAAAATGATCTTAACGGCGGAGCGATAGAATTTGAAAATGTTTCGTTCAAGTATCCTGGTACAGAAAACTATGTATTAAAGGATGTATCTCTGCGTATTGAGCAAGGTGAAAAGCTTTCGATCGTTGGATATAACGGTGCGGGAAAATCAACATTTATCAAACTTATATGCAGGTTATATGCGCCTACTAAGGGTAGGATAACGCTTGGCGGTTTTGATATTCAAACAATTGACTATCAGATGTACAGAAAAATGCTTGGCGTGGTATTTCAGGATTTTCAGCTTTTCGCTTTTTCTGTAAAAGAAAATATTTTGCTTGGTATGGTGCCAGATGATGAGCGGCTAAACTGGGCTATTGAAAAAAGCGGGCTGTCCGAAAAAGTCAGTTCTCTGGAAAAGGGACTTGAAACTTCAATAAGTAAGGAGTTTGACGAGAACGGTATTGAATTTTCCGGCGGCGAAGGACAGAAGCTTGCCTGCGCAAGGGCATATTACCGGAACGCTCCTATTGTTATTCTTGATGAGCCTACCGCTGCTCTTGATCCTATTGCAGAAAGTAAGCTTTACGAGCGGTTCAACAGCATTATGGAGTATAAAACTGCCATATATATTTCACATCGGCTTGCTTCGGTAAAATTTTGCGACAAGGTGGCGGTGTTTGAGGACGGTCATATTATCGAATACGGTACTCACGATGAGCTTATGTCGCAAAGCGGCACATATTTTAATATGTTTACCACACAGGCGAAATACTACAAGGAGGACGCGACAAATGAAGAATAAGAAAGAAACCTCCTTAAAGCAAATATTTTCAAATATCGGCTTTTGCCTTGCTTTTTTGTACAAGCTCAACCCAAAAATGTTTTTTATCAGGATCATTAGTACAATAATGCAGTCCGCCGCAAACTTTGCTCCAATTATCTTCATACGTTTTATTATCAATGAGATCACTGTAGGTAAAAGTGTTAAAATGACTGCTGTCTATATTGTATCAATGGTGACAACAATATTGGCAGTATCTGTTGTAAATACCTTACTGTCCAAAGTAGATGCGACAGAAAACGAGAAAACAACACATGCTATAAAATCATATCTTGGTTCGTTGGCAATGAAAATGAAATATTCCGATCTTGAAGAGCCGCGAATGAAAGATTTTATAGAAGTTGCAGGAGCAAGCAATCCATTTTTTGAAATTCTTGCGTATTCAACAGGATTTCTACTGGCACTTCTTAATGCAGCGGGACTTTCAGCGATTATATTTACTATTCACCCAGTAATCTTTGTATTTGTTTTTGGTATAGTGGCAATTCAAATATTCATAGACAAAAAGCGCCGCAACTTTCAGTTCTTTTTTAAGCGGACCATGGCAAGGCTTCTTCGTAAGCAAAAATACCTTTATGATCTGGCGTACAACACAAAATTTGCAAAGGAAACAAGGATAAACGGTCTTGAGGGTTTGATAACCAATAAAATGGATGGTTTCTATGAAAATGAACTAATACCCTCTGATATTGAAAATAGCAAAAAAGTACTGAAATTTCAAAGTGTTTCCGAGACAGCATCCATCATTCAGCAGGCGGTCATTTATGTTTACCTTGGATATAGCGTCATTTTTGGCGGTATGCTGCTTGGCGACTTTTCAATGTATATGACAAGCATCGAGCGCTTTACCGACTATATCAGCGGTCTTGTGGGTAACTATTCCTTGCTTTTGTCAACGGGACTGACCGCGCAGGAAATACGGTACTGCATTACCATGTCAGAAAAGCAAGACGAGGCGGCGGAAGCAGAAGGGCTTTCCGGCTTTGATGAAAACAGTTTTACATTTGAATTCAAGAATGTTTCCTTTCAGTATCCTTCTACTGATAGAATGATACTGAAAAACATTAATATTAAACAGTCTGCAGGTGAGTCTCTTTCTCTGGTCGGCATAAACGGCGCTGGAAAGTCCACTTTTGTAAAACTGCTATGCCGATTTTATGAGCCAACAAAGGGAGAAATACTACTTAACGGTATGCCGGTTAACCGTATTCCCTACAACGATTATATGAAGCTGTTCTCTGTAGTTTTTCAGGATTTCATGCTGTTTTCATATTCTGTACAGGAAAACATCACCATGTCAGATACGGCAGACACAGAGAAGCTTAATCAGTGCATCGAGCTTGCAGGAATCAAAGAAAAAATTTCGTCACTGAAAGGCGGCAGCGCTGCGTATATGAGCAAGCAGTTTGATCCTGAGGGTGTAGAATTTTCCGGTGGAGAAGGCCAAAAAGTGGCAATTGCAAGAGCGCTTTACAAGGATGCTCCCGTTGTTATACTTGACGAGCCGACTTCGGCGCTTGACCCTATAGCAGAGTACGACATATATAAGCGATTCTCGGAGCTTGCCGACGGTAAGTGCGCAGTGTATATCTCTCACCGATTGTCGTCAACGCGGTTTACTGACAAAATTGCAGTCTTTTCAGACGGAGAGCTTTGTGAGTATGGTGATCACAAAGAACTAATGGATATCGACGGCGGTTTATACAGAAATATGTTTGAAATGCAAGCGCAGTATTATAGCTGATATCTGCTCCGACCACGTTGCTCAATTTTAGGAGATGTCCTCAAAAGCCATGATTATATTACTTATGGTCAGGTCTTTACCTTATACATATAAATACAGAAAAGCGGTGCAGGGAGGGGCTCCCCGCACCGCTTGTTTTTTGTATTGAATTAGAAATTGCATCAAAGGCTTACTTTAAGCAGATGTGTGGGTATCCAGATGCATAAATGTTTTTCTAAAGATATAATCGGATTTTCTTGAAATCTTGAAAATAGATGTGCGGTTTGGTATACTATAATAAGAATATATTCCACAGGAAAGAGAGGCACATTTATGCAAATAGAATATATAGAAACCAGCACAGTTGATCAGCAGCAGGCTGTCTTTGGCTGTCAAGATCATTTTGTGCGAATGATTGAAAAAGCTTTTTCCGTTCTTATTGGGCTGCGAGAGTCAAAAGTGGAAATTAAGGGAGAGGATGAACAAGGCGTTGCGAATGCTGTTTCTGTCATAAAATCTTTACAGCAGATATATGAACGGGGAGAAGCAAACACAATTAACCAGGATATGATTTACCGGTTGATCGATACCGTCACAGATGGCAATCTTGAAGATACAGTCAAAGCAATGGAAAGCATCGTTACGCTTACCAACCGCGGAGCACCAATTAAGTGTAAGACTCTTGGGCAAAAAAATTACATTAAAGCCATGAAAGAGAATACAATTACAATTTGTATTGGACCGGCGGGAACCGGAAAAACGTATCTTGCCGTTGCACAGGCTGCTGAAGAATTGAAAAGAGGAGAAATTGACAGAATTATCATGAGCCGCCCGGCTATTGAAGCAGGTGAGGAGCGTTTGGGATTCCTCCCAGGCGATTTATCTCAAAAGGTCGATCCATATCTGCGGCCACTCAATGATGCGTTGTATGATATTTTCGGAGCAGAAAAAACAGAACGGCTTCGGGAGAAAGGAACGATAGAAATTGCACCTTTAGCATATATGCGCGGTCGTACTTTAAACCGGGCTGCGGTTCTAATCGATGAAAGTCAAAACGCCTCAATCTTCACAATCAAGATGGCCTTGACCCGATTAGGTGAAGGTTCGAAAATGGTTCTTACAGGAGATGTAACGCAGATTGATCTCCCGCATAAATCGGATTCAGGTTTAGAAAAATGTGCTTCTATTGTAGGTGGCATTGATGGAATATCTGTTATTCGCCTGAATAATCGGGATGTTGTGCGGAATAAAATTGTAAAAGATATTGTGAAAGCATTTGAAAAAGCCGAGGCGGATAGACCGATGCAGAAGCCGCGGCAATACAGACCAAAATGGTGATGTACAGCACGGCATAAAGCCGTGCTGTTTTATATGGCAACCGAAAGCCTTTTTCGGTACGGCAAAGGGTCAAAAGCCTCCTTTGTGTAAAGGGAGGTGGCACAGCGTAGCTGTGACGGAGGGATTGTTAAAACTACCTTCAATTTATAGAGGTTTTTGTTTACGGTTTTAAAAAGCCTTTTTCAAATAACTCTTTACAAATACCTGTAAAAAGTTGTATAATATAACAGAATATGAATTTAAACTGGAAAGGGAACACTATGAAGCTGAAAGTGTATTTTAATAATGATCAGGATCAGATCCCTGTGGATGATGCGCTGGAGGCACTTATTCAGAGCGCAATTCTGGAAACTCTGCAATGTGAGAACTTTTCTGCTGATTGCGAGGTTTCTGTTACGTTTACCGATAATGCAGGTATTCAGACGTTAAACAAAGAATACCGCGAGAAAGATTGCCCAACGGATGTGCTGTCCTTTCCCATGTTTGACTTTCAGTCGGAAGAAGTTCCACAGAATGAAGAATCTTTGCCCCTCGGAGATATTGTAATTTCATTAGAACGGGCGCAGGAACAGGCAAATGAGTATGCCCACAGCTTCCGCCGGGAAGCAGCTTTTTTAACTGTTCATTCTACGCTGCATTTATTGGGATATGATCACGAGCTTTCCCAGAGGGCAGAAGACGAAATGTTTGAAAAGCAGCATGCGGTGCTTGCAGAAATGAAAATCGGACGGGATACGAATCAAAATACAGAAAGTGAAACAGAAGAATGAAAAAAACTGCTTTTATTGCTATTGTCGGCAGACCAAATGTGGGAAAATCGACACTTATGAATGCGCTGCTTGGAGAAAAGGTGGTAATCGTATCCAGTAAGCCCCAGACAACCAGAAACCGGATCATGGGCGTTTTAACCAAAGATGAAAATCAGTTTGTCTTTTTGGATACCCCTGGAATACACAAACCTAAGACGAAGCTTGGAAATTATATGATGAAAAGTGTGCGTTCCTCTATGGGGAGCGCAGATGCGGTGATCCTTATTGCAGATGCCGGACGTGCCCCGGGAATGGTGGAACAAAATGTTGTGAACCAGATCAAAGAGGCAGGACTGCCTGCGATTTTAGTCTTGAATAAGTTGGATTTGTATAATCGGGAACAGCTTGCCAAAACAATAGAGCAGTATGCGGCCTTGTATGCGTTTGATGCGTTTGTACCAGTCAGCGCGCTGAAGGAGAAAAATGTAGATGTGGTGCTGGAGGAAGCGGAAAAATTTCTCTATCCGTCAGATTGGATGTTTGAAGAGGATATGCTTACCGATCAGCCGGAGCGACAGATTGCCGCAGAATTTATCCGGGAAAAAATGCTCCGCTCCCTGTCGGAGGAAATTCCCCACGGCGCGGCAGTTGTGATTGAAGAATTCAAAGAGACAGATAAGCTGATTTCCATTCGGGCAGAAATTTTCTGTGAGCGGGAATCCCACAAAGGGATTATTGTAGGCAAGGGCGGTCAAACTCTAAAAATGATCGGATCCCGCGCAAGAGAAGACCTGGAAAATTTCTTTGGGATGAAGGTATATTTAAACCTATGGGTTAAAGTGAAGGAAAATTGGAGGGACAGTGACTTTAACCTGCACAACTTTGGATACAATCCCAAAAATCTGGAGTGATCCGATTCTATGGAAAAATTGACTGTGCATGGCCTTACCGTTCGTGAGACGGAAGTAGGTGAATATGATAAGATCATCACCCTGGTTACAATGGAGCAGGGGCTTCTATCCATTATGGGCAAAGGCGTTAAAAGTCTGAAAAGCAAAAATATGGCGACATGTCAGCCTTTTTGCTACAGCACTTTCACATTGCGGCGCAGTGGAAAATACTATTACATTGTCGAAAGCGAATTGTCCCAGTGCTTTTACGGATTGCGTACAGATTTGGATAAAATGGCGCTTGCTGCATACCTGTGTGATATTTGCGCCGATAGTTCGGTGGAGGGGGCTGCGGATCCGGCACTTTTGCGTTTGACTTTAAACGCGCTGTATGCGCTCAGTGAAAAAGATCTGGATCTGCGTCTTCTTAAAGGGGCGTTTGAATTCAAATGTGCCTGTGAAACCGGATTTCAGCCGCAGCTTGAGGGGTGCGGCATGTGTGGGTGCAGCGATACTGACATGATGTATCTGGATATTATGAACGGTAGAATTTTGTGCCGTTCCTGCAGGGATCAGGCAAGACAGGAAGCGGAGACAGCCGCACCGGACAGCGATGGAACGGCGCAGTATTATATGTTTTTGACGTCTGGCGTCCTTTCTGCTATGCGTTTTGTAGCATCGGCTCCTGTAAATCGTTTTCTTTCGTTTTCTTTGGAAGAGGATGACGTGCATTTATTTGCAAAAGCTTGTGAAAAGTATCTTCTGCATCATATTGAACACTCTTTTTCCACACTGAGTTTTTATAAATCTTTGTTATTATAAACAACTTGCAAGGCATACCTGATAAGGAATGCTATAAATTAAAATGGTGATATGAACGAAAAAATATTTTCTATTTTAGAATTTGATAAAATCCGGCAGCTGCTTGCAGCCGGTGCCTTAACGGAAGGCGCGCGCCAACGTGCATTGGCGCTTGCGCCTTCTGATGATATGGATGAAATTCGCCGCAGACAGCTTCATACAGCCGATGCAAAACGCTTGCAGGGACAAAAGGGAACGCCTTCCTTCGGATCTGTGCGGGATGTACTCGGAGCATGTGAGCGGGCAGAAAAAGGTGCGATTCTCTCTATGCGGGATCTTTTGGATTGCGCCAATGTGCTGCGCACTGCAAGATCCCTTTTAGAATACAGCAAAAGCGATCGGCTTTTTGATACTTCGCTGGATGAGATTTTTGAACGGCTTGTTCCGGAAAAATCCCTGGAGGAAAAAATCAGCCGTGCAATTGTTTCGGAAGAAATGGTTGCGGATGATGCGAGTCCTGCACTTATGGATATCTGTCAGAAGATCCGAAAAACCAATGCGCGTATTGCGGATTTGATGCAGCAGTATACCCAGGGTAGTGCTTACTCCAAATATTTGCAGGAAAACATTGTTACAACCCGCGGAGGACGTTTTGTAATCCCGGTGAAAAGCGAATATAAAAACGAAATCAAAGGGCTTGTACACGACACTTCTGCATCCGGCGCTACTTTGTTTATTGAGCCGATGCGGGTGGTTGAAGCAAATAACGAGCTGCGTCAGCTGCAAAGCGAGAAGGAACATGAAATTGAACGGATTTTGTGGGAGCTTTCCGGCTTGGTTGCTGCCAGTGCCTTTACCATCGTATGTGACTACAAAAATATAACGGAGCTTGCTTTTATTTTTGCATGCGCTGAGCTTGCTTACCGCATGAACGCCTGCGCCCCAACGATTACGGAAGAACGGCGGGTAGAACTGATCCGATGCCGTCATCCGCTGATCGAACAGGCAGTGCCTGTGAATATTCTGCTTGGCGGCGAATACAGCATGTTGGTGATTACCGGACCAAATACAGGCGGAAAGACTGTAGCATTGAAAACTCTTGGATTGTTTTCCTTGATGGCACAGGCGGGCATGCAGCTCCCCTGTGAGCAGGCAGCTGTCTGCGTTTTTGACGCGGTATTTGCAGATATCGGTGATGAACAGTCAATCGAACAGTCGCTATCTACATTCTCCTCTCATATGGTAGGTATTGTATCCATTCTGGAGCAGATGACGGATCAATCGCTTGTTTTGTTTGATGAGCTTGGATCCGGAACAGATCCGGTGGAAGGTGCTGCGCTGGCAACGTCCATATTGGAAGAAGTCCTTGCTGCAGGTGCAATTTGTGCGGCAACTACTCACTATGCGGAACTGAAAGCATTTGCCATCGAACGGGAAGGCGTGTGCAATGCGTCCTGTGAATTTGATGTAGAAACCCTGCGTCCCACATACCGTTTGATGATTGGCACACCGGGCAAATCCAACGCTTTTGCTATATCTGAGCGATTGGGGATTTCCCGGCAGATTATAGAACGGGCAAAAGGGTACGTAGATCATGGCAGCAGGAGCTTTGAGGCAGTCATCGAAAAAATGGAAGCCCAGCGATTCGCATTAGAGGCAGAAAAAGAAAAAGCTCAGGCGCTGCGCATTGAATACGAGAATTTCAAGCGCGATGCGGAATCTACCCTGCATGAAAAACTGGATCAGGCTGAAAAAGAGGCCACTCGTACTATGGAGAAAGCGCGGCAGATTCTGGACAGCGCACGTGCTTCCAGCGATTATATATTAAAGCAGTTGGATGAAGCAAAGCGTGCGAAAGAGTCGGAAAACTTTGGAGATAAAATTGCATCAGCAAAACGAAATATTAAAACAAAAGTAAAGGATTTTTACGACAAGAATACGCCGGAAGAAAAAGACGATGATTATGTATTGCCTAGAGCCTTAAAAAAAGGGGATGCGGTTATCCACCGCAGCCTCGGTACAAAGGGGACTCTATTGGAAGATCCGGATAAAAAGGGAAATGTAAATATCCAAATGGGTATTTTGAAAACCAAAATGCACATTTCCCAATTGCGTTTGGTTGAGGAAGAGGCAACGGTGCGGGATAAGGGAAAGCAGACATCACGTTCTGCCTACAAAGCCGCCGCTGCAAGGTCCTTTAAGCCGGAGCTTGACGTGCGGGGAATGATCGGCGATGATGCCTGCTTTATGCTGGATCGGTATTTAGACGATGCGCTGGTTGCCGGAATCTATAGTGTCACAGTGATTCATGGGAAAGGAACCGGTGCGCTTCGCAAAGCAATCTGGAATGCTTTGAAACGGGATACACGTGTGGAATCCTACCGTGTCGGTCAATATGGAGAAGGCGACTATGGCGTAACTGTAGTGGAGCTGCGCCACAAATAATCCCTATTCTGCCTGTGTGGGCAGTGCAAACCCGTGTATAAATCCGGACACATCGGAGGAACAGATGTCTCCGCCGATCACCCGGTTTTTGTATACAATTATGTTGGCGTAGACAGTGCCGTCATAATCCGGGTAATTTGTGATTTGATATGTATAGCGTGTGGCTGTCTTTCCTTTATATTTGGCAAGATCCAGTCCTTGCGCTTTCTGCACTTCATTGTACGCATTCATAACCTTGTCAAAGTCCGAAGGAATACGCACCTCGACTTCTTCGACTGCGTCCTTTCCAGCTTCCCAGCCGAACTGGGATAAAAATTCCAGCCTATTTTCGTTTGTTTTGATTTTTTCAAAATTGATTGTTCCGTTGTCTTCCAGAATTGCGCCTGCTGATACGTCCTGTGTTGGTGGCATCAGAATGAGCAGAGCAATGAGTGCAGCTACGGCAATACCGATTACGCCCGCGAATTTCAGCGAGCTTGCTTTTAAAGAACATACAAACATATATATATTCCGCCTTTCTGTTAATACAGCTATCCAATTATATGCAGGGAAAAGAGAAATATGAATTATGATTTTAATCATTGACAACACACAGCGAAAATTCCGCGGGGAAATTCGCCAGAGATTTCTTTCGGAAAACATTCCGTGTCTGGTGGCAGATGCAGCCCAATATGATGCATATTTACCGGCTGCTTTTACATTGGTAACAGAAAAATATCTGTTTGAGGATGCTGTTTATTTGGCAGGAATACACAATCAGGATCCTGTATACCTCCACGAGGATGTGAAGGAACTTTACAATTATATTGTCAATACTTTTTCAGAGCGATACGGTGATATTTTCGGAACAAGTAAGATTTCCAGAGTGCTGATAAAAAACGGGGATGTTTTGTTTTGCGGAAAACCGTTGTATCTGACTCCGAATGAGCAGCGGATTCTTACCATGCTGCGATATGCACCGATTGATCCGGAAACAAAAGAAAAAGTATACTACACCAAGGAACAGCTCGCAGCCTACTGCTTGGAACAGGGCCGCAGTGCGGCCGGTGCAGTTGCCGTACATATATGCAATATGAATAATAAGGCGAATAAGACCGCCGGTGCTGACATTGTAGAGTGCAAACGTTATAAAGGATACAGACTCCATATATTTTAATGAAAATGGGGGAGAAAAGATTTTGGTTAGTATTATTGTTCCGGTATATAATGCGGAAAAGTATCTTGCAGAATGTGTAGAGAGTATTCTGGGTCAAACATATCAGGATATAGAGTGCGTTTTGATCGATGATGGTTCAACAGATACGTCGCCGATAATTTGTGACCGTTTTGCCCGACAGGATCCGCGGGTTGCCTTTTTCAGGCAGGAAAACAGCGGTGTTTCCGCCGCGCGGAATCATGGTTTGCAGGTTGCTAAGGGTGATATGATCCTTTTTGCGGATAGTGACGATGTTTTAAAAAACAGCATGGTAGCAGAAATGACGGAGATCATGGAATCTCAGCAGGCAGACTGTGTTGTGTGCGGCATTGCGTTTTTTTCAGATTCCATAGCAGATGCATCGGAAGAAACGCCGCCATGTGCAATGCTGCAGGGCAGTGATGCGGCAGTATTCTTTGCAGCAGAGTATTCTGCAACGCTGATGAACTCGCCTTGTAATAAGCTGTATAAAAAAACACTGATTCACTGCGAATTTGACGCGTCTATTGATTTGGGCGAGGATCTGTTGTTCAATTTGCAGTATTTTCGTAGTATTTCTTCCATTGCTTATCTGGATAAGGCTTTGTATTGCTACCGCAGAAATATTGCAGGAAGTCTCAGTGTAAAACTGCGTGCAAACATGTATGAAATTGCAAACCGTCTATATAAAGCATGCATGGCTTATTTGAATATATATGAAGGCGCATTTCAAACCAGTAAGCTGTCCTATTTTCATTTTAAAAATCTGCAGCTTGCTACGCTGGGAGTTGTTCAGATAGAAAAGACAAAAAAAGATAAACTGAACAGGCTACGGGAAATATGCTGTGATACAGTAACGAAGAAAGCGCTTGTTGATCTTAAAAAAGATCAGTTATCCAAAAAGGATCGGCTATTTTGGATGCTTATGCGGGGGACACATGTACGTTTACTGTACCTGGTCAACGCAATGTGGCTGACGCGGCACAAATAAATCAATCATAAGCACCAGCACGAAAGTACTATACCTGCTACACGGGATGCCCCAGGGATTCGAAAACGAATCCCGCACAAGGGGGCCTAATAAAATTTGTGCTCAACCGCTGCGCTTGGCCTTGGCCGTGCCGTCTCCCTTTGTTTAATGGTAAAATTTGCGCTCTGAAATCTCTTTTACGCCACCTGCTAAGCAGGTGGCGTTTTCTATTGGTATGTATATTTCAAAAGTGTAGCCGCCGCCTGGCGTATCTTCTAATGAAATTGTACCATTACATAGAAAACAATATAGTTCGCCTCTGCCTTAGCACCCATTTGAATTGTATCGTTGGATTGGGCATGTGCGATCGCATTATCCAAGAGAATACCAAGCACTTGCATAATGCGTTCCTTGTCGCAATACAGCTTCGGATAATGTTCCTCTATATTCCAGTCTAAATGTATATTGTTTTTTGCGCGCTTTCAGAAAATGCTTCCTATGCCTCTATTAAAAGGGTATCCACGTCGTTTTCCCGCAGATCCAATTGATTTGACATACGCGCACATTCTTCTAGGATAATCCTTTGCTTTTGCGATGCTGCGGCATCCATTTTCTATTGGCTAAACTGCTTTGCCGATCAGAAACCGGCTTGCAAGATACATTCCTGATTATGTACGGAGATTACGACAACGATCACATCTTCCGTGCAACCAGTGTTTATATCTATAGAAGCGAGGGATGAGAACGTGAAATCCATGACGTTTTATGAGCGTGCCTTTCGCTACATCTGGCGTAAGAGAAGTCAAAGCATTTTGCTGCTTGTATGCTTCTTTATAATCAGTGTGATAGTATTAAGCGCGACCGTGATCTTGCAGTCGGCGCAAGCAACGAATCTTTCAATTCGATATCATAGCGCAAATTCAAGGGATTTCGTCTGTCAGTAAAAAAACCGCACTGTAAGCAATACTGCATTCCCGGTTGGGTTTTCTCCTGTGATAAAGAAAGAAGGGACGGATCCTTTGAACATGGCCGTATCGCTTCATGCTTATGACAACACAGGAATGGACGCCTTTATCATTCTGTTCCTGATTTTCGTATTTTGGACAAAGAGCCGAAAGCATGAAATGGGAATTCGGCTGCAGAAAAATTAGCATTATTGGGTAGCTGTTCTTAGAAGGGCTATTCATAGCGGTTTTATCATTTGGATTGAGAATTGCATTGGCTCCTGCTGTTCAGTTGTCTCAGAATCAAGCTACAAGTGCGTAATCATTGTCACGCATAGTAAGGATTTGGCAGAGGAAGCAGACGCGATAATTCATATCGTAAGCTTTTTATAAGGACAAACCAAAATTATCGGGCGATAAAAAGACATGGCAGCAATGCCATGTCTTTTTATCCGTTTATTCATTTTCATATTTACAGGGTGCAGCATAAAACGCATCCAAATCCATTTGATAGATATTTTCGCATAGGGAAAATCCCATTTTAGAAAGAAGTGCAGCTGCACCTGCATCAGCGGACATTTTTACTCTATGAATGCCTATACGGTGCATAAAGAACATAACTGCTCTGCAAAGTACAATCATAGCTTCATCCGTAATAAATGATGGGGGGCAGGCAAGCGTTACGATTGTTCCGATGCCGCCTACAGTGAATTGACAAATTCCGATATACTCTGCAACGGTTTCTCTGTCTTCTTTCAGATTTGCTGCATAATATGCCAGCGCCTGTGGCTCATACGGAACCTGCAATGCTTCACATATCTCCTTTTGCAGTTCTTTATCAGCGATTGGTTTAACAGCAAACATATTGATTGATCTCCAATCCTTTTATACATTTTGCAAATATTGCACTTCTTGTTCCGTAAGGTGTCGCCAATCTCCGGCAGGCAAATCGGACAAATGCAAATCTCCGACTGCGACTCGCCGCAGGCGTAATATAGTTAGTCCAACTGCGTCACACATACGGCGGATCTGACGGTTGCGTCCTTCATATAAGGTGATTTTCATTACAGAATAAAGCACGCCGCCCCGGTCCGCTTCCCCGGATTTGCACAGGACAGCCTTGACGGGGCGCAGCTTGTATCCATCCAGCTTCATTGGTGCAGTGAGTCGCTTTATATCATTCTCAGTCAAAACACCCTTGATTTTTACAAGATATACCTTTGCAATGGAGTGAGAAGGGTGTGTCAGTTTGTTGGCAAGAGCGCCATCATTTGTAAAAAGAAGCAGTCCTTCAGAATACATATCCAGTCGTCCTACCGGATACACTCTTTCCGGCAAAGCAGTGATCAAATCCGTTACGCAGGGACGTCCGTGCTCATCGGACATAGTTGTGACATACCCTGGGGGCTTGTGCAGCATAATATATGTATGCCCAGAGCTCTGGGCATTTGGTTCTATTGGTTTTCCTTTCCAGCAAACTTTATCGGTGCCGGGGGCGATCTTATCCCCGATGGAAGCTGTAGTTCCGTTTACTGTGACAGTGCCGGCGGATATTTCTGCTTCTGCCGCCCTGCGGGAAAGTACTCCGCAATCCGTAAAATATTTTTGGAGTCTGATTTTTTCCATAATTCATCCATTATTTGAAAAAGTGAAAGATTCCTTTTTGCAGCTTTACTGTAGGACATGCTGCGTCTGCATACATGGGAACGCGGCCGATTTCCTGTCCGTCCCGCAGAAAGACAGTATATCCCACAAGGGCGCCCTTTTTTATCGGAGCATACAGAAACTGTTCTGCTTCCAATACTGTGGTGATCGGACCGCCGGACTTTGGAAGAGATAGGGAAAGGGAATCTTTATTGGTAGCGGTTATGCAGTCCTTCTGACCGCCGGTGCAGGGAATATTGAAAGTAAGTGTGCCTTCTTCTGCAAGAGTATAGCGCTGATACATGGAAAAACCGTAGTCCAGCATGGTTTTATGGTCTTTCCAGTCGTCCGGATCATTGAGCGTGACTGCTACTAAAGTAACGCCGTCGCGCTCAGCTGCGGAAACAAGACAACGCCCGCTGCGCTTTGTAAATCCGGTTTTGACGCCGATTGTGCCGTCATAGCTTTGTAAGAGTCTGTTATGGTTTACAAGCACCCGTGTGCCTTCTGATCCGTTCAGGGGAATTTTATTTTTATACGTGGAGACAATTTTTTTAAAGGTCTCGTTTTGCATTGCAGTACTTGCAAGTTTACCCAGGTCAGCCGCTGAAGTGTAATGTTCCTCGTTGTCCAGTCCGTGCGGATTGGTAAAATGCGTATTGGTCAGTTCCAATTCTTCGGCTTTCTCATTCATGAGTGACGCAAAATCATCCACGCTTCCGGCAACTTCACAGGCAATGGCCGCAGCTGCATCGTTGGCACTTTCCAGCATCAGCGCGTAGAGAAGCTGTTCCATAGTAAGCTTTTCACCGGCTGATAAATAGATGGAGGATCCTTCAATTCCTGCGGCTTCTTCTGCAACACGCACTTCTTTATCAAGATGCTTTGTGTGCTCAATTGCAACTAGTGCAGTCATGATTTTAGTAGTGCTTGCCATAGGAAGGCGCGTATCGCCATTGTGATTATAAAGGATTTCTCCAGACTCTGCTTCCATCAAGACAGCACTTTGCGCTCCTACAGAAGGCACGGCAGCAGCTGCTGCCGGTGCAGCAAAAAAACTTATACAGAGCAGCAGAGATGCTGCGGTAAAAATAATTCGTTTCATCGTTTCAAACTCCTCAATTTCTTCAAGGATAGCATCTGAAAAAGAGAAGCTTGTTATCCCCGCAAAAATCTGGCGGGATATGCGAATTTATTTATTTTTGGAGAAAACTTCTTTAAATTTTTCGATCAGCTCAGGAGAACGTTCAATGGCGTTTATGATCTGTGAAACGGCGTCGGCAGGTTCTTTGGATTCATTTACATTAAGTAGTTCTACCGTCCCTGCAGGAGAGATAACCAAAAATGCTACAGGATTCACAGACAGTCCGGATCCACCGCCACCGCCGAAGTTATTATTTCCGGTGGGCGCTGCTTTTTTGCCAAGGTAATCGATTCCGCCGGTGGCAAAACCCACAGACAGCTTGGATACTGGAATTACAACAGTTCCGTTTGCCGTTGTGATTGCTTCTCCAATAATAGTGTTGGCGTCAAAGGAAGACTTCAGCCCCTCTACAGAGGCACGAATGATCTCGCTCATTTTGTTGTCGCTCATATTTTACCGTTCCTTTCTGGAAAAAGAATTTAAACTTTATGATTAAAACGCTGCTGCGTGCTGGACTCCAAATCAATATTGGATTTTAGTGAAAAGAATACTGTCAGAAGTGCCTGCAGCAGATGAATCACACGAATTTTCACTGTTCCTTTTATGTCTGCATCCCAGTCTCCTGTAAAGTCTGCGCGGATTTGCACGACATCCTTGTGCAGTGGCGCCAGTGTCACAGTGGAATCCAGAAATTCCAGCAGGTATGCTGTACTTTGCGTACAAACTCCATAGGAAATGCCGGTAGAAGCAGGATTTCCGGTTCCCACTGTAATGCCAAGCCGGTCAATCTGGACATGCAGTTTTTTTGCGTGCTGCCTTGCTGCGTCAATAAGAATGTCCTTCAGCTTTATCAGAAATTCCGGCAGCGGCATATCCCCGCGCAATTCCTCTAATACCTGCGATTGTTTTGTTTCATTTTTTGCAGCACTTACCGCTTCTTTGGAGGACAGCTTTTTTTTTGCGCAGCTTTTTTGCAAGCTTGTGATACTGTATTTTTTTCTGCATTGGCACTTTATACCGAATGGGTCCTATACAAATATGCAGGGTACAGGTTTTATTTGTATACAGAAGCTGTACACGCAGATAAGAGACAAGAAGCAGTGCGATCAAAGCAAGAATGCCAAGAATCACATAAAGAAAATTCATTTCTTATGACTCCTTTCCGCCGTCCTTTTCCGTATCCATTTTGTTTTCGCCGTTTTCCGTATCTGTGAACAGCTTTTCCTGTAAAGCAGCAGATGCGCTGGGAATGCCTACTTTGGGAAGATCCTCCAGAGAAGAAAGTCCGAAAACCCGTAAAAAATGGTCTGTTGTTCGATACAGAATGGGTCTCCCGGGAACTTCCAAGCGTCCGCAGGGTTCGATCAGCTGCTTTTCGGCAAGGTTGGAAACTCCATAACTGGAATCTACTCCTCGAACTGTATCTACAAATGCTCTTGTCACCGGTTCGTTGTATGCAATGACCGCAAGGGTTTCAATGGAGGATTGGGACAAATTCCCGCCCCGTTTGATTCCAAGGGCATCGCGAATATAGGATCCGTATTGCTCCCGGGTACAAAGCTGGCAGGCATCATCAAACATAATAAGCATAATTCCCCGGGGCAGGGGCGTGTCTTCTGCATTATACTGTTCCATGTAATCCCGGACAATGTCTTTTACAGCACCGGCAGGACGGGATAAAACCTCGCCAAGCTTCTGATACGTTACCGGATGCCCTGCGGCAAACAGGACTGCCTCGATAATTTTTTGGCACCGGGGAATATCTATGCTTGCAGGGGCGCTGTCTTCAAAAACAGTTTGTTCCAATTCACTTGTTTCATTATTCATTGTTGAACCTGTAAAGTAAAATTATTCATCTTGGATAATTTGTGTTAGCTGACTGATATCTGCATCCGGCTCCAGTTCCACATAAACTTCTGCTGCAGTATCAATGACACCGTCGTGATTTTCGCTGCTTTCATCCAGGAGCAGAAGCATGCCGGATTTGAGCAGTTCCAAAAGGGCGAGAAACATAGTAACAATTTCGGCTCGGGATTCTGCACTCCGGAAAAAGCCGTGGAGCCGTACTTTTCGTTCACTGCGCAGCCGGTTTGCCAAATTTTCTACAACTGCTGCTACGGATACAGTTTTTTTATGCAGCAGAGGCTTGAATTTTTCTTTTGCTTCTTCATCTGTTACACGTACCTCACTCATGATACGTACAAGTGCCGCAGAAAGAAGGGAAGCGCTGTGGTCTGCAACGTAGGTTTTATCCACAGAAATCTCATCTGTATCTTTGCCCATTCGAAGTCCGTATTCCGCATACATGTCCCGCAGCAATTCCGCGGCTTCTTTAGCCCGCTGATACTCCATCATTGCAGCAGCAAGCGCCATACGCGGATCCTCTTCCTCTTCTTCATTTCTGGGAAGGAGCATTTTGCTTTTGATCAGCATCAATTCGCTGGCAGTGAGGAGAAAGTCGCTGGACAGTTCGATATCCATTTCCTGGGCAGCGTTTATATATTCCATATATTGATCGCATAAAACGGAGATTTGAATGTCTTCAATCTTCATTTTGTTTTTTTGGATCAAACTGAGACACAGATCCAGCGGACCTTCGAATTTCTCTAATTTGTAGTTGATTACTGTCATTGCTTATAATCCCGGAATCAGTCCAACTACAGCTGCCATGCCGTCACTGATCCAATTGCAGACGGTAGAAATCGGCAAGGAAATAATACCAGTCCACAAGAGCGCAAGCATTACAATCATGATAATACGCTCGTATTTCATCAATCCGAAATAATATTTATCCGGCAGGAACAAAAAGAGCAGTCGGGATCCGTCCAAAGGAGGAATGGGAATCAGATTGAAAATTGCCAGATACAGGTTGAGCGTATGCATATAAAGGAAAAGCAGCATTACAATAAAGAGGAGATTGGTTCCAAAAGAATTGCTTTCCTGAAGAGATACAGTCATTGCAGCGTGAAGGGTTGCATTTTTATATAAAGCGGCAAAAATTTTATAGAAAATCATTGCCACGAAGGAAAGAAGCAAATTGGCTGTCGGACCAGCAACGGCTGTAATTGCCATGTCCCGGCGGGGCTTTTTAAAATATCGGGAATTGACCGGCACAGGCTTTGCCCATCCGAATCCAAACAACATCATACAAAGCGTTCCGATAGGATCCAAGTGCTTGCGCGGATCCAGTGTCAGCCGACCGAAGTTCCGTGCGGTAGGATCCCCCAGCTTATATGCGGCAAAGCCGTGTGCACATTCGTGAAAGGTGAGTGCAAACAGAACGCAGATCACAATAAGTAAAATCCGGGGTAAGACATCGCTGAGCTCTGCACCGCTTCTTAAGCTATAAATTAAATCACGTATCATTTACAGGCGCTCCTTTATTTATATATTGCAGGCGTGATAAATCTGATCCCATAAGGAATCCCGTCCTTCTTTGGTTTCGGAAGAGAAAAATACCGTGCCGAGCGATGCAGGCGCTGGATGATGCGCGGAAAGGGAGGCTTCCAGGGCATTTCGTGCAGTGCGGTTCAGTTTGTCCACTTTGGTATAAACCAAAATATGCGGCACATTTGCTTCCTCCAGAAAGCGAAGCATCTGCAGATCGTCCTTTGTCGGACCGATTCGGGAATCGATCAGCTGGATTACAGCACATATTAAGTCCCCAGAAGGATTATTGGTGAAGTATCCGTCTGTGAGAGCGGACCACTTTTTTTGTTCTTCAAAGGTTCGCTTTGCGTATCCGTATCCGGGAAGGTCCACCAGCATCACTTTATTGTCAACATTATAAAAATTGATCGTGATGGTTTTGCCGGGAGTGCTGCTGACGCGAGCCAGCTTTTTTCTTTGCAGAAGCGCATTGATCAGAGAACTTTTTCCCACATTGGAACGACCGGAAAACGCAATTTGCGGAAGGGCAGCCGCGGGGAATTGTCTTGAATTGCCCGCAGACATGATAAGGGAAACATTATTGATATTCAGCTTCATATACACCTGCTTGTAATTTTTATGTATTTGTCTGCCTTGCGGTGATTGGTGCATGCACACTATCCTGCAGCGGAATCGGCTGTTTTGCAGGTGTGGTATGATGCGCTGCGTTTTGTGCGGGAGAAGCTTCCGGTATAAGCACTTCCCGCAGAACTTCTGCGGCATTCCGAACTGGTATAAACAGGAGTGCGGCGCGTACTGTCTGATCCAGTTCTTCAAGATCAGACAAATTGTCTGCCGGAATAAGCACGCGTTTTATTCCGGCATTCCATGCAGCAGTACTTTTCTCCCGAAGTCCACCGATTGGGAGAACCCGCCCGGTAAGGGTAAGCTCGCCGGTCATAGCTGTATCGCAGCGGACAGGCGTTCCTGTCAGTGTACTTACCAAAGAAGTCAGCATGGTAACACCGGCAGACGGTCCGTCTTTGGGGGTAGCGCCGTCCGGCACATGGATGTGCAGGTCCTTCGTTTTATAAAAATCCTCTGCAATTCCAAAAGCATCGCTGTGCGTACGTATATAGCTTACCGCAATATGCGCAGATTCTTTCATTACGTCTCCCAGCGTGCCTGTTAGTTCAATTTTCCCGCTGCCCGACATAACTGTGGATTCAATTTTTAAAAGATCTCCGCCGACAGAAGTATAAGCAAGTCCATTAACTACGCCCACTTCATTTTGTTGCGTTTTTTCATCATCCAGAAATTTTCTGGGACCAAGGTAGCCGGCAAGTGTCTCCTTAGATATGGTAACGCTTTTTTTACCTTCTTCCACCATTTTGCGTGCGGCGCGGCGGCACAATGCTGCAACCTCCCGCTCCAGATTCCGAACGCCCGACTCTCTTGTATATCCATCAATCATTTCTTCAATTGCATCGTCCGACAGACGCAGGGTTCGCTTATTTAATCCGTGACGGCGGAGCTGTTTGGGTATTAAATGATTTTTGGCAATTGCTATTTTTTCGGGTTTGGTGTAGGTATACAGCTCAATAACCTCCATTCGATCCAGAAGAGGGCGCGGAATGGTATCTAAAGTATTGGCTGTGGCAAGGAACATTACATTGGAAAGGTCGCAGGGCATTTCTACAAAGTGATCCCGGAAGTTTTTATTCTGTTCGCTGTCCAGCACTTCCAGAAGAGCAGAGGCAGGGTCTCCCCGCATGTCGGAACAAAGCTTGTCAATTTCATCCAGCAGCATGACCGGATTCATGGAACCGGCTTGACAGAGCGCATTGACAATACGTCCCGGCATTGCCGCCACATATGTTTTCCGATGACCGCGGATTTCCGCTTCGTCCCGTATACCTCCAAGAGATACACGGACAAACTTGCGGTTCATTGCCCGTGCGATGGAATGACCGAGGGAGGTTTTCCCGACGCCGGGAGGTCCGACAAAACATATGATTTGATGGCGCAGATCCGGATTGAGCTGCTTTACTGCAAGATATTCCAAAATTCTGTTTTTAGGTTTTTCCAGTCCGTCATGGTCTTCATCCAGAATCTTTTTCGCGCGTGCAATATCCAATCGATCTTTTGTTATTTTTCCGTAAGGAATTTCCAGACACAATTCAAGGTAATTGCGAAGTACGGTGGCTTCAGGGCTTCCAAAGGAGGATTTTTGCAGCCGCCCCACCTCTTTGCGCAGTTTCTCCTGAATTTCCTTTGGAAATCCGGATTCATCAATTTTTCTGTAAAAAGAGGCGGCATCATCGCCGGTATCCTCACCCAGCTCTGCTTGAATCACTTTAAGCTGCTCTCGCAGATAATATTCTTTTTGGTTGTCGTCAATAGCCTGACGTACTTTTTTATGAATCATGAGCTCTGCGGAAAGAAGCTTTGCTTCTTCCTCCAGAATAACAGCAGCCATTTCCAGGCGCTTCAGCGGTTCAAATATGTTCAAAATGCGCTGCTTGTCTTCAAATTTTACAAAGGTACTGGCGGCTATAAAATCAGCGGCCTGTCCGGGGTTTTTAATACTGCGTGCGGAAAGGAGAATATCATCAGAGTCGGTGGGCAGATATCCTATAAAGCTTTCCAGCGCGGTAACTGCTTCATGCAGCAGTGCTTCCGTGCGGATATCACAGTCGCCCTTTTCCAGTGAAACGGTTTTAGTCAGCACATTTGCGTACATGAAACTGCCGTTTCCGGTAAAAGAAACTGCTGTTCCTCTGCACACACCTTCCACCAGTACGCGCATAATTCCATCAGAAGATTTTAGCGTTTGCTTGATCCGACACACTGTGCCGACCTCATACAGGTCTTTCGGAGTAGGGGCAGAACAGTTCAGATCCTTTTGACACAAAAGCAACACGTACATGTCGCTTTGTACGGCAGCTTCTGCCGCACAAATGGATATTTCCCGCTCCAATTCAAAATTTAACGGCATGGAGGGAAATGCAACCAATCCCCTTGTAGGGATAACTGGCACGGTCATTTTATCAACTTTTTCTATATATCTCGGCATATAGTATCCTTTCAGGGCATCATAACGCAGCTCTCAATATGCAAAGAGCAAAACATTTCATACATTGTATCATAGTATCGGGCAAAAATCTATAGATATTTCAATATTTCATAAATAATTCCTATGGTTTTCGCGTTTTTTCTTGCAAAAAAACGCAGGATTTGTTATCCTAAAATGAAACATAAAGGAGACTTGAAAATGATACTGTTAGAAGACGCATCGGTAGAACAGGATGTGCTTGCCGGGAACGCATATATTGCTGTACCGATGGAGATTTATCAAAGCATATCGGGAGAGACAACGCTTACTGTGTATTCTGCATGCAGTAATATTGCCCATTCTTATATAGCTGCATTGGGCCAGGATGCATTTGAAAAAGATTTGCTGGCGCAAACTTCAGGGCGAATTGAAGCATTTATGAAAACTGTTGGATATACGTATGATGCAGAAGCGTCACAAACAATTTTAGAATATGCTACAGGGAAAGAATGGCATACGCCTAAAATCCAATCCGATCATGTTATTATAATACAGACACTGGATGAATGGACGCAGTATAAAAACGAGACAAATGCAGAACCTGATTTTTTGGACAATGGCCGCAGTGCTGCTTTTGTGATTGTAAAAAACGAAACGATTGTATCCTGCGCATGCATCAACGATGCATTTTATACAAATGGCGCTGTTGAAATTCATGTTGAGACAGCGGCGGATTATCAGGAACGGGGATATGCCGCTTCGTGCACTGCAGCGCTTGTTTCATATTTTTGGCAAAAAGGGATTTCTGTATGGTACAAATGTTATGAAAATAATTCTGCATCTGCAGCAGTCGCTGAAAAATGCGGACTGAAGCTGAGAGGCAAACGGGTTTCTTTTGTGTGTTATGCAGATGTATGAATGAAGCGCTTTTAAGCAAATTTTACATTTGACAAAATTAAAAAGAGGTGTTTTATATGGCATTGGATGCTGGGATGTTGTCATTTCTGCTGCGTGAGATCAATGAGCAGCTTGGGGGCGGAAGAGTAGAAAAAATATATCAGCCGGCGAAAGACGAGATACAACTTATGATACGCAGGGAAGGAAAAACCGCCCGCCTGTTGATCAATGCCGGCAGTGCCTGCCCGCGCATTTGTATTACTGAGGTGAAAAGCGAAAATCCTGCAAAGGCGCCTATGTTTTGCATGCTGCTGCGCAAGCATTTTCAAGGTGCACGCTTTGTTGAAGCAGTGCAAGTCGGCTTTGACAGGATTGCGTGTCTGCAGTTTGAGGGAACCGATGAAATGGGTTTCTTCTGCAAAAAACATATTATTGTGGAAATCATGGGGAAATACGCCAATATCATTATAACCGATGGAGAAAACAAAATTTTGAGTCTGCTGCGCCAGATTGACTTTTCACAAAATCTTGCCCGCCAGCTATTTCCTGGGATGCATTATACAGCGCCCGCACAGCAGGATCGCCGGAATCCTTTGAAAACAGATAAAGCGCTTTTCCAAACACTTGCAGAAAGCTGTGGCGGGGAACACAGTGCCCAGCGGTTTATTATGACAACGTTTGCGGGAATTTCTCCTCTTATAGCCCGTGAAATTGTATATCGCTGTGCCCAAAATACGGACGCGTCTATGGAAATGTGTGGGGAAGGTTTGGCAGATACGTTTTGTGATGTTATGGATCGGATACGGCAAGGCAGGGGTGAACCCGTACTGGCATTGGATACGGGCAATATGCCTGTGGAATTTGGTTTTTTACCGCTCACACAGTATGAAGATGTGCTTCAGTTGTCTGTTTGCGGCAGTTTTGGCGATCTTTTGGATCGTTATTACAGCGAAAAAAGCAGAAACGAAAAGCTGCGGCAGCGTGCGGCGGATCTTTTACGGATTACTTCCGGAGCAAGCGCAAGAATCGCAAAAAAGATTGCTGTTCAAACAGAAGAATTGAGCCGGGTGCAGGAAGGAGAAAAATACCGTTTGTGGGGGGATCTGATCACTGCAAATATTTATAAAATGCAGCGTGGCGCGACTACTGTCAATTTGGAAAATTACATGGATGGCACAACTGTTGAAATACCCTTGGACAGCAGACTGACTCCTGCGCAGAATGCCCAGCGGTACTATAAAAAATATACAAAATCCAAATCTGCACGTGTCCATTTGAAAGAACAATTGGAGACAGCGGAAAAGGAAAGCGTGTACATTCAGTCTGTACAGGACGCCCTCTCCAGAGCGGAAACGGAAAAAGAATTGGAAGAAATCCGCAGCGAGCTGTATCATAGTGGATATGCGTCTCGCATGAAGCACTATACGGAAAAGAAGCAAAGTGCGCCTTCTTATATCCGATTTCGAACCAGTGGCGGATATTCTGTTTTGTGCGGAAAAAACAATGCCGCAAATGATTATCTGACATTCCAGCATGCAAATAAGGGCGACTGGTGGTTCCACGCAAAGAATACGCCGGGTTCTCACGTAATTTTAGAATGTGCCGGAATGCCGGAGCCGCCGGCACAGGATTTTACGGAAGCTGCGACGATTGCGGCGGTATATTCCAAGGCTGGAGAAGGCGCGATGGCGGAAGTGGATTATACACTAGTGAAGCATGTGAAAAAGCCGGCTGGCGCAAAACCGGGATTTGTGATTTATCATACAAACTGGTCGGCGTCGGTTGTGCCAGACCGGGAGCTTACTGCAAATCTGCGCGTCTGAAAAAAAGCATGGACTGACTTTTCTTCGCATATACTAAAAGCATCAGAGCTTTAGATTTTTGTGCCGATCGCATATTTGCGTATGGGCGGAATGGAGATTTATGTGAAGAAAATTCTTTTTGCAGCATCGGAAGCGGCGCCTTTCGCCCACACCGGCGGATTGGGAGATGTGATGGGCGCGCTGCCGCCGGCGCTGCTGCGGGAAAATCCGGATTGGGATGTTCGTGTGGTACTTCCGCTGTATCCTGGTATACGAGAGCGTTTTCCCGGTCAGCTTCTTTTTATAACAAAAACCAATGTACGTCTTTCCTGGAGAAATTTATATTGCGGAATTTGGAAAACAGAAAAAGACAGCGTGACATATTATTTTATTGACAACGAGCAGTATTTTCTGCGGTCAGTTCCATACGGGCAATACGATGATGGGGAACGGTTTGCTTTTTTCAGTTTAGCTGTTTTGGAATTGATGGGAGCTGTGGGATTCTTTCCGGATATTTTAGCCGCCAACGACTGGCAGGCGGCGCTGTCCGTTGTTTATTATAAGCTGCAGTATCGGCAGTATCCTTTTTATGAAAATATAGGGACGCTGTTCATTATCCATAACATTGCATATCAGGGACGGTACGGGCAGTGTGTATTTGATCAGGTGCTTGGATTGCCGGAACAATTCCGTTCCGTCCTGGACTGCGACGGAGATGTGAATTATATGAAGGCTGCCATTGCGTTGGCGGATCGTGTAATTACAGTAAGCCCCCGGTATGCAGGTGAAATTTTAAGCGATTATTTTGGGCGGGGACTCCAGCATATTCTGCGCAGTGCTTCCCATAAGCTTTCCGGAATTTTAAATGGAATTGATTATGCCTCCTTTGATCCGGAAACGGATAACAGCCTCTGTACAAATTATACTGCCCAGACCCCAACAGGAAAGCAAGTCTGCAAGTCGGATTTGCAGAGACTCTGTGGAATGCCAGCGCGGGATGTTCCGCTGATTGCCATGGTTACCAGACTTGCAAAGGATAAAGGAATTGATCTGGTAAAGCGGGTTTTATATGAACTTCTATCCTGCGATGATGTTCAGTTTGTTCTGCTGGGAACGGGGGAATGGGAATATGAAAATTTCTTTCGCGGTGTTGCAGGCAATTTTGCAGACAAAACAGGCATTTTTATTGATTTCAATACCACGCTTTCCCGGCAGATTTACGCAGGCGCAGATCTGCTTCTGATGCCTTCCGCAACGGAAGCGTGCGGACTTTCGCAGATGATCGCTATGCGTTATGGAACGCTTCCCATTGTGCGGGAAACAGGTGGACTTGCAGATACGGTTATTCCTTACAATCAATACGATGGCAGTGGAAACGGGTTCTCGTTCAAAAATTATAATGCTCATGAAATGCTGCATGTTATTCGGTATGCGCTTTCAATATATAAAAATAAAGCGGCGTGGCGCTGTTTGCGAAAATCTGCAATGGAAGCGGATTTTTCGTGGGACGCTTCTGCAAAGGCATACAGTAAGCTGCTCGCCGGTATGTAACTTTTCCGACAGTATAAAAAGACATCGCGGATGCCTTTTTATACTGTTTTTCTATTTACTTTTATTCCTGAAATGTGATATACTGGTACGGTATTCCATTAAGGAGGAATTTCGCCTTGCATAAATTTACATCTGCTGTCATTCTGGCTGCCGGAAGCGGCACGCGTTTTGGATCTGATATAAAAAAACAGTACATTACGGTCGGAGGCGTTCCTGCTGTTGTAAGATGCATGCAGACATTTGAGGCTTGTCCCCTGATTGATGAAATTGTTTTGGTGGGAGATATGGAAGAACTCCGCACGCTGCTTTCCGGCTATACTTTTGAAAAGCTTGCTTCTGTTGTCGGTGGCGGAGAAACCCGGCAGGAATCGGCTTTGCGCGGCTTTGACGCCATATCGGAAAAAGCAAAGTATGTGGCAATTCATGATGCCGCCCGCTGTCTGGTGACAAATGAGATCATTGAAGATACTGTGCGCGCCGCCTATCAGCATCGTGCCGCTGCAGCGGCAGAAAAAACGGTGGATACGGTAAAACGTGCAGATCGGGACGGATTTATAAGCGATACCTTAGATAGAGAGTATATCTGGCTTGTAAAAACTCCCCAGGTGTTCCACTGTGATGTTTATCGGGTGGCGGCGTATATGGCAAAAAAAGAAAAGGTCGCCGCAACGGACGACAGTATGCTGTGTGAGCGTTTGGGATTTTCTGTAAAGCTGGTAGAATGCGGGTCTGACAATATAAAGCTCACCCATCCGCAGGATCTGCTTCGGGCGGAAGCTATTTTGAACATGCATGGGAGGGAAGGATAAGCTGTTATGCGAATCGGTCACGGATATGATGTGCACAAAATGGATCCCAGAAAGAAAAGTCTGATTTTAAGCGGTGTGGAAATCGATTGCGGATTTGGGCTTGCTGCCCATTCGGACGGAGACGTTCTGCTGCATGCGGTTACTGATGCGCTGCTCGGCGCAGCGGGTCTTGAAGATATCGGCAGACTGTTTCCGGATACAGATGAAGCATATCGGGGCATTTCCAGTGTGCTTTTGTTGCGGGAAGCGCTCTGCAAAATCCGCAGCAACGGTTTTGAAGTTGAATATGTGGATGTAACGGTTATTGCGCAAAAGCCAAAGCTGGCAGGATATATACAGAAAATGCGAAGCGTTTTGGCAGATAGTATGGACGTGCCACGGGAGCGCTGCAATATAAAAGCCACTACAGAAGAAGGGCTTGGTTTTACAGGGCGGTGCGAGGGAATTTCTGCCCACGCCGTATGTTTGCTTACAGAAAAGCAGTAATATATCGCCTATGCCGCGTCTATTCGCCGTGGAAAAATGTTTTGGTACCTTTCTTTTGATCATCCGGATGGCGGAAAGAACTGCGGCACAGGCGGTATTCTATATTAAACGGCAGTATGCGGCGATATTCCCACATCCTGATTTTTTTACATCCGGCGCCGTACAATGCCGTGGATCCTGTTTGCGACAGCATTCGCTGTCATTAGTATCATATGGGGGCGGCGCAGACTGTGATACCGCAGCGGTACGTGCTCTGAGGATGCATTCTGATTCTTTTTTCAAAATTTCCCGCATGCAGAATCTATGACATGCAATATTTATTTCTAAGCTTATAAAAATAAAATTTTGGACAAACGGAAGGAACTATCTCTATGAAAATTTTAACAGCGCCCAGCCTTTTTGCTTCTAATCTTGCAGAGATTGGGTCGGAAGCCATGCGTGCAGAAAAAGCCGGTGCAGACGTTCTGCATTTTGACATTATGGACGGTGTGTACGTTCCCAATATCAGCATTGGATTTGATGTACTGAAGTCAATCCGCAGTCTTACCAATCTTCCGATTGACGCACATATGATGACGGTATGCCCGGAAAAGTATTTTGAGCGTTTGGCGGAATATGGTGCGGACATTGTTACCATTCATAACGATATCGCAGATGAAGAAAAAATCCGCGTTATGCTTACGGATATCCGTTCCTATGGAATGATGGCAGGAATTGCGCTGAAACCGGCAGTGTCGGCAGAGGAAGTGCTGCCTTTCCTCGAACTGGTGGATTTGATTCTTGTAATGACAGTGGAACCGGGATTCAGCGGACAGGCTTTCATGGATATGTCAGATAAAATCCGTAAAATTAGAGAATATATAGGAAAAGAGCCTATTACCATTGCTGTAGACGGCGGAATCAAGCCGGATACGGCGGCTGTATGCGCCGCAGCAGGCGCAAACCTGTTTGTAGCCGGAAGCGGCGCGTTCGGTGCGCCTTCCATGCAGGCTGCACTGGAGGATATACGAGGGGCGGCAGAGAAGGCATACATAGGCTAAATATCGCAAAAGAGAAAAGGGAGGTGCCGGTATGATTCTTGAAGTAAGACGTTTGCTGGATGAAAAGAAATATGCGCTTCTGCGGGATTTTTTGTGTTCAAAAGAGGCTGCCGATATCGCGCTGCTTTTTGAACAGTTTCCAAAAGAGGAAATTCCATTGATGTTCCGAATCCTGCAAAAAGATTTTGCAACGGACGTTTTCGTTGAAATGGACAGGGATCTGCAAAAGGCACTGATCGAAGCGTTTACAGACCAGGAACTTTTTGAAGTGTTTGACGATCTGTTTATGGATGATACGGTCGATATTATTGAGGAAATGCCTGCAAATGTGGTCAAGCGGATTCTGCGTCACACCACGCCGCAGAAGCGGGAAAAGATCAACCAGCTTCTGCAGTATAAGGAGGATTCCGCCGGTACGATCATGACAACGGAATTTGTCAATCTAAAGGCGGATATGACATGCGCCCAGGCGTTTGATTCCATTCGAAAAACAGGGTTGGAAAAAGAAACGGTATATACTTGTTATGTAACGGACGGAAAGCGGATTCTGATTGGTGTTGTAACGGTCAAGGATATGATTATGGCTGGAAACGACGCACGCATCGGCGATATTATGGAGAAAAATCCTGTATATGTGTATACCGATGATGATAAAGAAGACGTTATGAAGGCAATCACAAAATATGACTTTCTCGCTATGCCTGTCACGGACAGGGAAGGGCGGCTTATCGGAATTGTAACCATTGACGATGCAGTGGACGTTTTGCAGGAAGAAGATACGGAAGACATGGAAATCATGGCGGCAATTACTCCTTCCGACAAGCCGTATTTCCGTATTGGAGTACTGGAAACCTGGAAAAACAGAATTCCGTGGCTGATGCTGCTGATGGTTTCAGCCACATTTACCAGCAAGGTGCTGACCCATTTTGAAAATGCATTGAATTCTCTGCCGATTTTAATGGCGTTTGTGCCCCAGCTTATGGATACGGGCGGAAACGCAGGCTCACAGGCATCTGTTACAGTGATACGCGGACTGTCTCTGGGTGATATCCGCATGCGGGACACCTTGCGGGTTTTGTGGAAAGAGCTGCGTGTTTCTCTTTTATGTGCGGTCACTTTGGGAATTGTCAATTTTATAAAAATGTATCTTTTCAACGATGTGAGCAGAGATCGGTTTGGACTTGGAGAGTCGCTGCTGATCAGCCTTGTGGTTTGCGCTACAATCGCATGTACTGTGGTAATTGCGAAAATCGTGGGCAGTATGCTTCCGATTCTTGCCAAGCGGCTGGGGCTGGATCCGGCGGTGATGGCAAGCCCGTTTATCACAACGATTGTGGATATTTTCAGTTTGCTGATATATTTCGGAATAGCGGCAGCTATGCTGCATTCTGTTGGAGTTGTTTTATAAAAAGCAGAAAGGCGGGGATGTAAAAATGTTTGATTATATCAGAGTGGCTGCGGCTGTTCCAAAGGTAAAGGTCGGGGATGTCAAGGCGAATGTACAAGAAATTTTGAAACAGACAGACGAGGCGCTGGCTGCGGGTGCACAGATCATCGTATTTCCGGAGTTATCTGTAACCGGATATACCTGTGCGGATTTGTTTTTTCAAAAAACTCTGCAAACCAGTGCTGTGCAGGCGCTGGATCAACTGGCCCAACGCACGCTGGGAGAAAATTTTATATTGATAATCGGTGCGCCTGTGCCTGTTACAGGACAGCTTTACAATTGTGCTGTGATCCTGGCGGGCGGTAAAGTTGCTGGCATCTCTGTAAAAACATTTCTCTCCAACTATCAGGAATTTTACGAAAAACGGTGGTTTTCTGCTGCTTCCAATTTGGCTATTGATACGGTATGCGCATGGGACATTGGTTTTGCATCTGAGCAAAATTATACTATTCCCATAGGCGCGGATTTGATTTTTCGGATGGCATGCGGCACAACCTTTGGTATTGAAATCTGCGAGGATTTATGGGCGCCCCTGCCACCCAGTACGTTCCACGCCCTTGGCGGCGCACAGCTTTTGTTTAATCTCTCTGCAAGTAATGAAACGATCCAGAAGCGGGAATATCGCCGGGAGCTTGTGCGGAGTCAGAGCGCTCGATTGCTGGGTGCATATGTGTTTGTTTCTGCTGGGGCCGGTGAGTCTACTACAGATGTGATTTTTTCCGGAGACACGATTCTTTGTGAAAACGGCAGAGTTCTTACTGATACAAAAGAAATCATTGCCCCAGCACATGTACTTACTGCGGATATTGATATAGGCAAACTGAACAGTGATCGGATGCGTCAGAAAACATTCGGAGATGCATGCGCACTGTATGGCGGCGCAGCAAAATGCAGAATCGTACATCTGATGCAGCGCGCGGACAGTGACGGCGCTTTATCTCCTGTCGATCCGCATCCTTTTGTTCCTGCCAATACGGCAGATCGCACGTATCGCTGCCGCAGTATTTTTGAAATGCAGGTGGCAGGACTGCAAAGACGGCTGGAAGCTGTGGGCGCGCGCCCAGTGATTGGCGTATCCGGCGGACTGGATTCCACATTGGCGCTTCTGGTTACCTTTGAAGCAGTAAAACGAATGGGCAAAGAATCGACAGAGGTGCACGCGATTACAATGCCTTGTTTTGGTACCACCAGCCGCACCCATGATAATGCATGCCGCTTGATGAAACAGCTTGGCGTAACTGCTTTGGAAATACCGATTCGGGAAGCGTGTATACAGCATTGCAGGGATATTGGGCATCCTATAGACCAATTGGATGTGACTTTTGAAAATATACAGGCGCGGGAGCGGACGCAGGTTCTGATGGATTACGCATGCAAAATCGGCGGACTTGTAGTGGGCACGGGCGACCTCAGCGAACTGGCGCTCGGATGGTGCACATATAATGCGGATCACATGAGTATGTACGGTGTGAATGCAGGGGTTCCGAAAACCCTCATGCGGTGGATGATTGATTCAATGGCGGATGATAATATTTTTGACGGCTGCTCTGAAATCCTTCTGGATATTTTGGATACTCCAATCAGTCCGGAATTGCTGCCGCCTGATGAGAATGGAGAAATTGCTCAGCAGACAGAGGATATCGTTGGTCCTTACGAATTGCATGATTTCTTTTTGTACTATTGCGTTCGGTATGGGTTTGAACCGGAAAAAATCTACTATTTGGCAAGAAAAGCATTCGGACAGCAGTACGATACAAAAACGGTGCAAAAATGGCTTAAGACTTTCTATAGAAGATTTTTTACACAACAATATAAAAGAAGCTGCCTGCCGGACGGCGTGAAAATCGGCAGTATTTGTCTTTCCCCAAGAGGAGACTGGCGTATGCCCAGCGATGCTGCAATGTCCTTATGGTTGGAAAAGGCAGAAAATTTGGATGAAATCGTATAAGTTTTCAAATTCATATTGATTTTTTGGCAGGGCATAGTATAATAGGCTAAGTAACTTTTACATACAAGGAGAACGTTTATGTTAGGTCAGACGCCGCCTATGGGGTGGAATTCCTGGAACACCTTCGGAACCAACATCAGTGAAACAATTGTAACGGAAATTGCTGATGCGATGGTAGAGAAGGGCTACAAGGATGCAGGTTATGAATATGTAGTAATTGACGATGGATGGCAATTGCGCGAGCGGGGTGAGAACGGGGAACTTGTAGCGGACCCGGAAAAATTTCCGCGAGGCATGAAGTACGTTGCAGATTACATACATGCAAAAGGGTTGAAATTTGGTATTTATTCTGCCGCAGGAGTGCGTACCTGTGCCGGATATCCGGGATCTTACGGGCATGAATACGAGGATGCAGAACTTTTCGCATCATGGGGTGCCGATTATCTGAAATATGACAAATGTCATTTTGCAGGTTCATCTGATCCGAAAAATGCTTATGTAACAATGTCTATGGCGCTGCGGGCTACCGGCAGACCGATTATGCTTTCTGGCTGTATCGTTGGAGAAAATGATCCGCATAGCTGGATGCGGAGCGCAGGCGCACATTTGTACCGCTCCACGGGGGATATCTGCGACAGCAGCGAGTCCTTCCGGAGTATTTTTACAAGCCAATATGATAAATTTCATACCAGTGCTCCCGGCTGTTTCAATGATATTGATATGCTGGTTGTAGGGCTTGGCGGAAACGGAAATGTAGCCCGTCCGGGCGGATGCACCAAGGAAGCATATAAGATGCATTTTGTGCTGTGGTGCCTGTGGGGTGCGCCGCTGATGATTGGCGCCGATATCAGAAATCTGGATGAGTATTACCGTGATCTGCTTACCAATAAAGAGTTGATCCGCATCAATCAGGATCCGGAGTGCCGTCCGCCATATTGTGATGAGCGCCAGCGCTATCACGCAACCCACGCGCGTTTGTCCTGTGTGAAAATGATGGATAACGGCGAACTGGTTCTTGCGCTTCTGAATTACTGGGATGATCAGGATTTGGAGGTTTTGGCTTATTTTGATGATTTCGGAATCCCGTCCGGAAAGGGAATCGGTCTGAAACTGACCGATATCTTTACTGGGGAGACTTTTACGAAATTTGACTTCTTCACACCAAGACTTCCTGCAATGACCTGTAAGGTATATAAAGCAGAGATTGTAAGAAGATGACAGATAAGTTTCCCTGCAGACAGTGCGGAAAAATAACCGATGTTTTGGATCGGGGGATGTATCGGAAATTTGTGTCCAGAACGCAGGAAGATTTTCTTTGTCTGCATTGTCTTGCGGAAAAATTCAGAATCCCCGAAGATGTGTTCCGGGAAAAGGCAGAATATCTTAGAAGAAATTGTGCTCTGTTTTATTGAATTTTATAAAATGCAGGTCTTACTATTGTAAGACCTGCATTTTGTACTTGTGAAAGATAAACATAGAATGAAACGGCCCCCTTGTGCAAAGGGGGCTCCCGCATAGCGGGTAGGGGATTGTTTAAGTATCATTTGGTATGACTAACATATCGACATGTATGCAGACAATCCCTCCGCCGGCTTCGCCGGCACCTCCCTTTGCACAAGGGAGGCTTTCATTAGAGGGGGGCATTGGCACCTCCTCTTGCACAAGGGAGGCTTTCATTAGAGGGGGGGCATCGGCACCTCCTCTTGCACAGGAGAGGCTTTCCATTAGAAGGGGCACTGGGATCTCCTCTTGTACAGGGGAGGCTCTCGTTAGAGGAGCTTCGTGGGCACCTCTCTTTTCTGGGGGAAACTTTTTATTTGGTCACTATTCATGGCACATTCCCTTGTCGGAGAAGACATAGGATTTGTTGAGAATGGGAAAGCGTTCGGTGTGTCTTGCACGATGAATCAACTCATTCCGGCTGCCTGTAAAAAATAACTTCTTCACCGTTATCCATCAAATGCATTTCTCTTCCTTTAATCGTGCAGGGAATGCTTTGGGACGGGGCTCCGCTGTCAAATGTCAATTCAAGGGTGCTGCCGTCATATGCATATTGGAAGGTAAATAAATCATCATCTTTATTTATATGGGTACTGCCTGTTCCGTCTTCATTGAAAATGTAAAAAACGGTGAAAAAGATGTCTTCCGAAACGTGCCCCTGCAAAAGATCCTTATATTCCTCGTTGTTAATCAGTGCCCATTTTCCCACAATCTCATCGTTGGAACTGTCAGCGCTGGAGCAAGCGCACAGAAGAAAGGAACAAAGCAAAAGAATGCATACAGATATCGTGTGTTTTTTCATAAAATCTCCATTCCTTTTTCGTAATTATACGTTAAATAAAAATTCTACTACATCGCCGTCGCACATTACATAGTCCTTACCCTCACTGCGCAGTAATCCTTTCGCTTTTGCAGCTGCAAGAGAACCGCAGGTGATCAGATCGTCAAATGCAATAACCTCTGCGCGGATAAAGCCCCGTTCGAAATCGGAGTGGATTTTGCCGGCTGCCTGTGGAGCTTTTGTGCCTTCGCGGATGGTCCATGCGCGCACTTCCTTGGGACCGCCTGTAAGGTAGCTAATCAGTCCAAGCAGGGAATAGCCTGCCTTTATCAGTTTATCCAGTCCGGATTCTGTAATTCCCATATCTGTAAGAAATGCGGCTTTTTCTTCCGGATCCAGTTCTGCAATTTCTGCTTCTATCCCTGCACTAACAGGAATAACTTGTGCACCCTCTTTGGCAGCAGCGGAAACGACTTCTTTATAATATGTGTTGCTTTCAGATACGCTGGCAGCTTCATCTTCGCTGACATTCGCAGCATAAATGACCGGTTTGATTGTCAGAAGCCCGGTTTCGTTCAAAATAGCACGTTCTTCTTCTGTGTATTCACCGCTGCGTGCAGTTTTGCCCTCGGACAGTAAAGCAAGCACCTTTTCATACGCTTCCAGTGCAGTTGTCAGGCTTTTGTCGCTTTTGACTGCCTTTTTTGTTTTTTCAATCCTGCGTTCCAGTGTCTCCATGTCGGAAAAAATCAGCTCCAGATTGATTGTTTCAATGTCTCTGGCAGGGTTTACATTGCCGTCTACGTGAACGATATCTCCATCGTCAAAACAGCGTACAACATGCACCACCGCATCTACATCCCGGATGTGGGACAAAAACTTGTTGCCCAGTCCTTCACCCTTGGAGGCGCCGCGCACCAATCCTGCGATGTCTACAAATTCGATGACAGCAGGTGTATATTTCTGTGGGTTGTACATCTGGGCAAGTGCGTCCAGACGGGGATCCGGCACGGCAACTACGCCTACATTGGGATCAATGGTGCAGAAAGGGTAGTTTGCAGACTGTGCGCCCGCGCCTGTAATTGCATTAAACAAAGTGCTTTTGCCCACATTAGGAAGTCCGATGATTCCGAGTTTCATATATCTTTAAATCTCCTTTATTTATAGGGGTTTGATTTATAATGTTAAATTATTTTTTAAGATTTTTCAGGATCGGCGACACCAAATTCCGGCTTCCTGTCATATCTGTATGCCGCTATGATGATAGAAACAATAACCATAGCTTCATAAAGCACGCCTCCGACAGAACCGCTTGCAGCATTATATATAATCCACATAATGCCGGAGGGAATGGTGAAGAGTCTGAGATACTTGGTGTTTTTTATACTGAACGATATGGTTGTGCACAGCTTTCCTGCAATGGCAAGCAGAGAGAGCCAGCCGCTCCATGTGACTATACCTATACCGATCATTATGCCAACAAAACAAGCCGTAATAATATATTGTGTGCTTTTCTTTTTAAATTCTTTTGCAAAAATCAGATTTCTTACACATCCTACAAGGTCTGTTGCCGCTCCCGTGTAAGCGCCTAATAGAATATATTGAACGCCAAAGCATATATCGGTAAATGCTTTCAGCAGAACAATATGCTTATGCTTGTTGCTTTGAAATGCAATGATTCCAACCAGGAAAGCAATATATCCCAGCATGGCGGTTATAAAATCCATTTGATTCACTCCATGGTTTTGGATTCCATCTTGTATTATACAAAAAATCCTGCCGCACTGCAAGTAATATTTTGGGAATTGCTAATTTCACCAATATTTTTACAATAAATCACAATTTTTTCACACAATGATCACTTTTGCAGGTTAAAATATCACCAAGAAATGGAATAGTTGAAAAAATTTTATGCCAAAATGAAAAATGTTGATAAATTTTTGTATACAAATATGGAATTATATGGTATCATATAGTTGAATATTTCTGAATTGGTATGCATCATCTTCATAAGGAGAGTGGAAATATGAGTACAAAAATATTGATTGTAGACGATGATCCGAATATCTGCGAACTGCTTAGATTGTATTTTGAAAATGAAGGCTATGAAGTAAAAACCGCATCGGACGGAGCGGAAGGTGTCAGCTATTTTAAAATGTACGAGCCTGATTTGGTGCTTCTTGACATTATGCTGCCGAAAAAAGATGGTTGGCAGGTTTGCCGTGAAATCCGTGAAATTTCCTCCAAGCCTGTGATTATGGTAACAGCAAAGGGTGACGTTTTTGATAAGGTGCTGGGGCTGGAACTTGGCGCGGATGATTTTATTGTTAAGCCCTTTGATATGAAAGAAGTTTCTGCACGGATTAAGGCGGTCCTTCGCAGGTACAGTGCCCATGACAACCAAATGGAAGACGAGGTTATTAAGTTTGAAAATATTGAAATCAGTCTTCAGAAATATGAACTGAAGCTTCGGGGAAAGCCGGTAGATATTCCGCCTAAGGAACTGGAACTTTTGTATTTCCTTGCATCCAATTTTAACCGGGTGTTCACAAGAGATCAGCTCCTTGATAAAGTTTGGGGATTCGATTATCTCGGCGACTCCAGAACGGTGGATGTGCACGTAAAGCGGCTTCGTGAAAAGCTGGAAGGCGTTTCCGACAAATGGACCCTGAAAACGGTTTGGGGCGTTGGATATAAATTTGAACTGCTGCAGTAAGAGCAGCGTTGGGGCAGTGCGGCTGCCCCTTTTCCCTTTTCTTTATAATAAATTCAGAAAGGAACCTGTATTGCATGTTTCAGTTTAAAAGTGTTTTCATAAAATATATGGCTACCTTTCTCCTGATAAATATCATCAGCTTTTTTATTCTGTCATCCACCATTTCTGCTGTTGTAAATTCATACGGCAGTGAAATGAAATCCGGATCTCTTTCCAATGCTGCAAATTCCGTTTCCGCCTTTATCGAATCCGATTATCCGCCGCTGGAAAAAAGCTTCCGTAACTATTTGATGACCAGAAGCCAGAACCTGAAAACCATTTTGCAGCTGCTGGTTGTTAATGATGCTACGATGCTGATCTTTATTACAGATAATACCGGGCAGGTTATTCATTTCGGCGGTTCGGAAAATGTCAGCATAACAACCGAGGCAACCTCTAACGGAACCGGACGGTATTATATTTCTGAAGATGCCTCTGATCGGCTTCTGGCGGGAATGAATGTCTCTGCAATGGACGATATGAATGGCTTTTTCCGAACACCGCATGTATATTATGCCATCCCACTGTATAATGACGGCACCTATATCGGGGCAGTTTTTGCCGCCTCCAGCGATACGGGAACGGATGCGTTGATTGGTACTATGAATAAGACATTGATTATGTCGATTCTTTGGATCATGATGGCGTCTCTTATTGCTGCATATTTTATTACCGAACGCCTGATTGCGCCGATAAAAGAAATCAGCCGTGCCGCAAAATCCTTTGCTGACGGAAGCTTTGATGCGCGTGTTACTGTAGTGGGAGACGACGAAATTGCAGAACTGGCGTCCTCATTCAACAACATGGCGTCTTCTCTGCAAAATATGGAGGATATGCGCCGTTCCTTTTTGGCAAATGTTTCTCACGACCTGCGCACACCCATGACTACAATTTCCGGTTTTATCGATGGTATTTTGGACGGCGCTATTCCGCCGGAGCAGCAAGATTATTACCTTGAAATTATTGCAACGGAAGTGCGCCGGCTTTCCCGTCTGGTTTCCCAATTATTGGATATTTCACGTTTGGAGGCAGGCGAGCGGCAATTTCATCCGCAAGTTTATGATATCTGTGAGCAGGGGCGGGAAATTATCATCAGCAACATCCAGCGTCTGGAAGATAAAAAACTGGATGTGCAGTTTGTCTGTGATGCGGATAACATGTTCGTTTATGCAGATAAAGATGCGATTCATCAGATTTTTTACAATATCTGCGACAATGCTATTAAGTTTTCTTCTGAAGGCGGACTTTATGAAATATCTATCAAGCAAAAAGACCGGGCAATTCATGTAAGCGTATTTAATGAAGGGCAGGGAATTCCCAAAGAAGATCTGCCGTTTATATTTGAGCGCTTTTATAAAAGTGACAAAAGCCGGGGAGTGGATAAAACTGGGGTGGGACTTGGTTTGTATATTGCCCGAACGATTATCGAATCCCAGGGACAACGAATTTGGGTGGAAAGCGAAGCGGGCAAATGGTGCAGATTCACCTTTACCCTTGCGCTCGGCAAACCGGATAAACCCAAAATACAATTAAAAAATGAACAGAAGAATAAAGAGGATCAGGAATGTTAAAATATACGGCAACCTGCCTGTTTGGTCTGGAAGGACTTTTGGGCGCAGAAATAGATGCACTCGGGTATATCCGCACCGAGACAATGGATGGAAGAATCACATTTCTTGGAGACGCAGCAGCGGCGGCAGTGTGCAATATTAACCTTCGCTTTGCGGAAAGACTGTATCTTAATCTTGGCAGCTTTCATGCTGAAACTTTTGAGGAACTGTTTGAAGGAACAAAGAAAGTCCCCCTGGAGGAATGGATCGGGAAAGAGGATGCATTTCCCGTACGCGGGCATGCAATCAAAAGTACACTGTTTTCTGTGCCGGACTGTCAGCGTATAATCAAAAAAGCTGCTGCAACAAGGCTTGGCAAAGTATATGGCATGACTCAACTGCCGGAGACCGGGACAAAATACCAAATCGACTTTTTCCTTTTCAAAAACAAACTTACCCTTATGATTGATTTGTCCGGTGTGCCCCTTCATAAACGGGGATACCGCCCGAAAACGGTACAGGCGCCTTTGCGTGAAACCTTGGCGGCGGCTGTAGCAAAACTTGCTCGCCCCCGTGAAAATGTTCTGTTCTGCGATCCCTTTTGTGGATCCGGTACAATTGTAATTGAAGCAGCTATGCTGATGCAGAATATTGCGCCTGGGCTCGAACGAACCTTTGCGTCGCAGGACTTTCCCCAGTTTCCTGCAAAACTTTGGGCATCTGCAAGAGAATCAGCCAAAACCAAAGCTGCAGAAACAAAAACCGATTTTGCTTGCCGCGCTTCCGATATAGATCCGACAGCCGTTGCAATCGCTGAAGAATGTGCAAAGCGTGCAGGTGTAGATAAGCAAATTCAATTTTTCTGCCAGGATGCGCGCGCTTTGGAGTCGGGCGGTATGCGTGGAACTGTTGCAACCAATCCGCCTTACGGAGAGCGACTGATGACTCCGGAAGAGGTAGATACACTTTATCGGGATATCGGAACTGCATGGGCGAAAAATTTGGAGCGCTGGCAAATTTATGTAATCACTTCTCATGAAGCGTTTCCAAAGCTTTACGGTCGGCGCGCCGATAAAATCCGTAAACTGTACAATGGTATGATTCCATGCCATTTATATCAGTTTTTTAAAAATCGCTGATATTAGTATATGCATAACACATATATCGATAAAAGTATATGAAATATGTTAATTTTGCACTTGGATATTTTTGAATTTTATGGTATACTTACTTTGAAAAGTAAGTTTTCACTTTTCACTACATACAGCAAAATACAAATTTTTAAGAAATAAAACGAAGGAAGTACGGAGGAGACCAACATGGTAGAGAATGTAGAGGGACTGGAAGAGCAGCTGAGGAAGACGCGAGAGGCG
>BLMO01000076.1 GCA_011957885.1 Clostridiales bacterium | reverse complement strand
CCACTGGAGGCTCCCAGATCAATTGCGAGATATTTTTTCATGGGCTACGTTCCTTTCCGTCACAATGCTTATATTCTTTTCTATCAGTATACCATAACCGTATAAATTTTCCAAGTGAAAATTTATAAAAAGAAAGATTTAACGCCAAAGTTCCTATATATTTTTTAATATAGTATTACTTAATACATGGATCCTAATAGGAAGAAAAAGAAGTTTCGCTTTCAAGCGAAACTTCTTTTTCTCAGGCATTCAGTTCCTTTTTTTGAGACGGAATACAAGCCTTGCCAACGCCCTTCCGTCAAAGGGAATAAACGGATATAGATAACTTCGTTTTCCGTTCACAGTTTTATTTGTCGCGATCAAAATAATTACAAGCAGTACACCGCCGACAAAGCCCCATGTACTGAATAACGCTGTGAGCAGTAACAGGATCATGCGCATAAATTTGAATGCATACCCAAGCTCATAGGAAGATTGGGTAAAGTTTGCAATGGACACAAATGCCATATACAGAATCACATCCGAGCACAGCCAGCCGACTTCCACTGCAAATTCACCAAGAATCAGACCGCCTACAACGGAAAGAGAATTGGACAGCGCGCTGGGGGTGTTCATGGATGCAAGCTTCAGTCCGTCAATCATAAACTCTGTAAGATATAGCTGCAAAATAATCGGAAGATCCCCCGGTGCTGACGGCACTATAAACCGCATCCATTCCGGCAAAACTGCCTCGTGCATCAGAAGAAGGTACCAGATTGGTGTTACAAACATAGTAAGCCAGAAAACGATCTGCCGTACAATCCGCAGATATGTGCCGGTGAGCGGCGGAAAATAGTAATCGTCTGTTTCCTGTAAAAAGTCAAAAATGGAGGTTGGGAAAATCATTGCTTCAGGACTGTTGTCACACAGAAGAATTACATCCCCCTCTAAAACAGACGCGGCAGCAGCATCTGGTCGTTCCGTAGTCCGGATTTTCGGGAACGGGTTATACCACCGTTTCCGAATCAGGGTTTCCGCTATGCTTTCATGCCCCATCGTCAAAGAGTCTGCATCCATATTCTCCAGTTTTTTTGTTAATAGCTTAACATAGTCTGTGTCAGCCTTATCCTTCATATAACACAGCGCGAGATCTGTTCTGGAAGATCGCCCGCCGCTGATATACTGCACAGTCATGCGCGGATCGCGGATTCTGCGGCGGAGCATGGCGGTATTAAAAATCAGCGTTTCAACAAATCCGTCCCGGGATCCTCGCATGACCCGGTCGTTCTCCGGCTCCGTTGCCTGCCGTGCTGGATAGGTTCTCGCATCAATAATGATACATTCGGCGCCAAATCCTTCCGAAAACATGGCTGTGCATCCAGACAAAACCATTGTAATGATGGAATCTACACTGTCTGTCACATCTACCTCGGCGCTGGGAACGCACCCATCGGCAAACCGCTGCGCTGCTCCGGGGCTTCCGTCTCCGAAATCCTTCAGTGTTACAAAGTGCAGCATCAATCGCTGTATTTCTTCGCCTTTAACAAAGCCGTCAATATAATACATGATCAATCGCGTTCCATTGATGGTCATGATTCGCTTGATCAAGTCAAAGCTGTCGCCGTAATGAAGCAGCCGATCCATCATTTCTATGTTTTTATCTAAATCCGGACATAGTTTTTCTGTAAAGACTTCCACAGTTTTCCTCCCAAAACAGTTCTGCATTAATAAGAGTATCTGCAAAAATCCCTGTTTTATACAAAAGAACCGCCCAATTCGGGCGGTTCTTTTTCATTATTCGTAATCTACTACGTCTACCCAGGAAAGAAGGAACTCACGTTCTTCTTCTTTTCCTTTAACAGATTGGGAAGCGGCTACGATGGGAAGCCATTTCTGAATATACTGTTTTGCTGTATCACTCTTTTTACAGAACAAATCCAAATATTTATCTGCAACTTCCTGATCTCCTGCAAGGCGGAACAGCAGGTAGGTTCTTGCTACGTCTGCGGATGCGTTACCCTGGGTGGCATGAGACCAGTCCAGTATATACGGCGTGCCGTCCTCTGCTATGATAATGTTCGAGGGGTTGAAGTCTCCGTGACATACCTTGTTGTGCTTCGGCATAGATTCCAGTCGAGTGTGCAGGTCGTAACGAGTAGTTGCATCCAATTGTGCTTCGCTGATCTTCCGATTCATTTTATCCTTGAGTTTGTTTAAAAGAGGAGCACGTTTGGCATGGACAGAGATCTGCAAGTCCACAAACAAATTCAAGTAGTCATCCAAACGATCCGGATTTTCTTTCATAAGCTGTGCCAGGGTTTTGCCTTCGATATAGTCGGAAATAATCGCCCACTTACCTTCTACCATGCTGACTTCCACAATTTTTGGAATATTCAGTCCGGTTTCCTCAATCCGTGCCTGATTCAAGGCTTCATTCAAAATATCAGCTTTGGAGTACTCACTGTCAAATACTTTGATCGTTTTGTTCCCGTCACGATACACTTTCTTTCTTGCTCTGACTGCAATAACATTATCCAAATTCATAATAATCTCCATTCCTGCCGCAAAGAACCCTCGTCAGGTTCAAAAAACAGCATAAATTGTTTAATAAATTCGATCATTTACATTTAGAAAGAAAACCGGCGCGAAAATGCTTTTCGATGAATATCCAAAATTCAAACCTTGTTATGGTTACCATAGTAAGCATTAAGATACATCTGCTTGATCTCAGACATGAGAGGATATCTGGGGTTGGCGCCGGTGCACTGGTCGTCAAACGCCTGCTCTACCATGTCGTCCAACCGAGCAAGGAAATCTTCCTCATCCGGTACGTAGTCCCGGATCGTTTTCTTGATCCCTACCCGCTCCTTCAATGCGTCCAGCGCTGCAATCAAGCCTTCTAACTTCTCTGTATCGTTCTTTCCCTTAATGCCCAATGCGTCTGCTACCTCTGCGTACCGTGCCAACGTATGGGGATGATCGTACTGGGAGAACGTTCCCATCTTCACCGGTGTTTCCGATGCGTTGAACCGAAGCACCTCGTCTATCATCAGTGCATTTGCTACACCGTGGGGCAGATGGTGGAATGCTCCCAGCTTATGCGCCATGGAGTGGCATACTCCAAGGAATGCGTTTGCAAACGCCATACCTGCCATCGTTGCCGCGTTCGCCATCTTTTCCCGAGCCTTTGCATCGGTCTGTCCGTTGTCGTACGCTCTGGGCAGATACTCGAAGATCACCTTCAATGCCTGGATTGCCAGTCCGTCTGTATAATCTGTTGCCAGCATTGCTGCGTACGCTTCCAATGCATGGGTTACTGCGTCAATACCCGATGCTGCCGTCAGTCCCTTCGGTGCGGACATATGGAGATCTGCGTCAACGATTGCCATATTCGGCATCAGCTCATAGTCTGCAAGGGGATATTTTACGCCGGTGTTTTCATCTGTGATTACAGCGAAGGGCGTTACCTCGGAGCCGGTTCCCGCAGATGTGGGGATTGCAATGAAGTATGCCTTCTCTCCCATTTTCGGGAAGGTATAGATACGCTTGCGGATGTCGATAAACCGCATTGCCATATCCATGAAGTCTGCCTCCGGATGCTCATACAGCACCCACATGATCTTTGCCGCATCCATTGCGGAGCCGCCGCCCAGGGCGATAATCGTATCCGGCTGGAATGCCTTCATCTGCTCTGCGCCCCGTTTTGCGCAGCCCAGCGTGGGATCCGGTTCCACATCAAAGAATGTGGTATGCTGGATACCCATTTCGTCCAGCTTATCGGTGATTGCTTTTGTATATCCGTTTTTATACAGGAAGTTGTCTGTTACCAGGAAGGCACGCTTTTTGCCCATCACTGTTTTCAGTTCATCCAGAGCAACCGGCAGGCAGCCCTTCTTCATATATACCTTTTCCGGTGCGCGGAACCACAGCATATTTTCCCTTCTTTCTGCCACTGTCTTAATGTTCAGCAAATGTTTTACCCCTACGTTTTCCGATACGGAGTTGCCTCCCCAGGAGCCGCATCCCAGTGTAAGGGAGGGTGCCAGCTTGAAGTTATACAAATCTCCGATACCGCCGTGGGAGGAGGGGGTGTTTACCAAGATCCGGCAGGTTTTCATCCGGGCTGCGAATTCGTCCAGTTTTTCCTTGCCGGTGGATACATCCAGATAGATCGAGGAGGTATGACCGTAGCCGCCGTCTGCGATAAGCTGTTCTGCTTTGGCGAATGCATCCTGGATATTCTTTGCCTTATACATAGCAAGGACAGGAGACAGCTTTTCGTGAGCGAACTCTTCGGAGATATCTACGCTTTCCACTTCTCCGATAAGGATTTTGGTCTTTTCCGGAACGCTTACTCCTGCAAGTCCTGCGATGGTGTGGGCGGACTGCCCCACGATTTTCGCATTCAGTGCGCCGTTGATGAGGATGGTTTTCCGGACTTTTTCCGTTTCTTCGGGAGAGAGGAAGTAGCAGCCTCTGTCTGCGAATTCCTTCTTTGCTGCTTTATATACCTTATCCAGTACGATCACAGACTGTTCGGAGGCACAGATCATACCGTTATCAAAGGTTTTGGAATGGATAATGGAGTTGACTGCCAGCAGGATATCTGCGGTATCGTCGATGATAGCGGGGGTATTGCCTGCGCCCACGCCTACTGCCGGTTTTCCGCTGGAGTATGCGGCCTTTACCATACCGGGACCGCCGGTTGCCAGGATGATATCTGCTTCCTTCATAATCAGGTTGGTCATATCCAGACTGGGCACATCAATCCAGCCGATGATATCCTCCGGTGCGCCTGCTGCCACTGCTGCTTCCAATACGATTTTCGCTGCTGCGATGGTGCATCCTTTTGCACGGGGGTGGGGGCTGATGATGATACCGTTGCGGGTTTTCAGTGCCAGCAAACATTTAAAGATTGCCGTGGAGGTGGGGTTGGTTGTGGGAATCACGGCTGCGATTACTCCGATGGGTTCTGCTACCTTTTTGATCCCGTAGGCGCTGTCCTCTTCGATCACGCCGCAGGTTTTTGTATTCTTGTAGGCATTGTAGATATATTCTGCCGCGTAGTTATTTTTGATCACTTTATCTTCCACTACGCCCATCCCTGTTTCTTCCACTGCCATTTTTGCCAAGCTGATCCGCTGTTTATTTGCCGCCGTTGCTGCTGCCAGAAAGATTTTGTCTACTTCCTCCTGGCTGTATTTTGCGTACGCTGCCTGCGCCTCTCGCGTCTTCCTCAGCTGCTCTTCCAGTCCCTCTACATTCTCTACCATG
>BLMO01000075.1 GCA_011957885.1 Clostridiales bacterium | reverse complement strand
GATGGGGACAGCCCCTGGAAGTTTGCAAGGGAATACTTTTATAGGGGTATTTTCTTGCCAGCTCGTATGCCGGGGCAGGACTGGATGAAAGATCAGGAAATCCTGTGCTTTGATAAATTTTCCGATGCTGTCCGGTTTTCATATCTTCCAGAAACCGGGGAAGGGTTTCCTCTGCTTCCCCTATAAACACAGTATCGGCATGCTGCAGGGCTTCATCCGGCAAAACGGTGGCATGGGGACCGCCTATGCAAACCTGCGTGCCGGCTGCACGATAAGCATCTGCGATGGCATACGCTTGATTTGCCTGGGCAGTGGAGGGGGAAAGAAGCACCCAGTCCGGACAGGAATCTGCCTTTGCAGGGTAGTTCAAGTCTGTATAGGAAAGCTCAGCGTCCTCCGGCAGCATTGCAGCAACTGTAAGCAGACTGAGACTGGGACAGGACCAAAGTCTCCTGCGGGCCTCATATTCCCATGTGGAACTGTACTGCTGCTTCAGTATATCGGTGTAGGATGGAATAAGCAGTTGAAATTTCAAGGGATCACCCCCCTAATGGATTTCCATGGTCATACGGTATATACAGCCTTTGATTGTGTCTGTAAAAAACAGTTCGCCCGGTTTGCCTGTACACAGTGCACCGATATGACAGATGCGGTTTTCTATGCCATACTGCCGCATCCATACCTTCCAGCTTTCTTTGTCTAAAATCCGATGCAGGGTATTCTTTTGCGTGTCCAGATAGTGGATGCGTTTCGGTTCGCTGATGTAAGCGTTGCCCGCCTTATCCAGCGTGATGGCAATAGGATTTTCTATTTTGCAGGGGAAGGGATGTATTTCTCCTGTTTTTATGTCTGCAGCGCATATGCGCATGTGGGCTGTGTCTGTGTAAAACAGTTTATCCTGATACAGGCAAATCCCATAAGGCTTTAAAATGTGGGTTTTATCTTCTGCCAGTATTGCTGTATTCCCATCGGGTGCGATCTGCACCAATCGGTTTTCCGGAAAATCTGTTGCATACAGAATTCCCTCGGGAGAGACAGCAATACCGGCGGACAATTGAAAGGAGTAAGCCCTGGTTTTCACAGGCAGCCAGTGCGGATCACTAGGACCCATTCGGAAAAGCCGATTATGACCGGCGTCTGCGATATACAGCGTTTGATCCGGTGCAATGCAGACGGCAAGGGGCTTGCATAACGTATCCCCGTTTGCAGTGGTATTTGGCAGAGCGCTTTTGATTCCGCCTTGTGTGAGACTGCAGATTCTGCTCCCATGCATATCGGCGATATACAGCACTTTCGCCTGCATATCCAGACAGATTCCGGAAGGGTAGGAGAAAAATCCGTCATTGTCGGAGAGAACTGTAAGTGAAAGGAGGTTCATATCGGTCTCCATAAAAATTCCAGAAATACAGAGCACAGCCTGTTATTTGCCCCGTCTAATATATATAAAGTTGTTCCGCTTATACATACGCTGTTTGGGTTTGCAAAGCGGAAGGTTTGAACAGATCCGTTCTGTCCGGTTCC
>BLMO01000074.1 GCA_011957885.1 Clostridiales bacterium | reverse complement strand
TGAACGCGGCAAAAAAATTGTGTGACACGCTCCAGCAGGATGATGTAGTATACTTGATCAGTGGTTTTGTGCTGCGTCCCTATAAAAAAGCGGAAACAGACGGCATTATCAGTACAATGCTTTTGGCACGGTGCCTTATCAAAGCATTTGGCGTGCGCCCTGTGGTGATTTGTCCGGAAGAATGCATGGCTGCTGCAAAAGGGCTTGCTTCTATTTTGGGTGTGCATCTGATGAATACAGAAGCGCTTATGTCGATTCCTCTGACCATGTCGCTGGTTTCTTTCCCTAAGGATATCGCTGCCGCAGAAGAATTTTCAGATCGTTTGCTTGCCGGGACCGGTATGCCCCGTGCGGTTATTTCCATTGAAGCACCCGGTTCCAACACGGATGGGGTATATCACAATGCCATAGGCAAAGAAGTGACGGAATTGGAAGCAAAGACGGATATCCTTTGGGAGAAGCTGTATCATGCAGGCGTGCTGAATATCGCGATTGGCGATTTGGGCAATGAAATCGGCATGGGTGCAATCGGCGATCATATAGCCCAATATATCCCGTATGCAGGAAAGGGCAACTGCGAGTGCGGCTGCAGTGCAGGAATTCTTGTGAAAACCAAGACGGATAATATCATCACCGCAACTGTGTCCGACTGGGGCTGCTACGGCATGATGGCTGCGATTGCATATCTGAAAAGAGATTTGGATTTGTTCCATGACGGGGCTTTTCAGAAGCGTGCAATGGAGAAAGCGGCGGAATGCGGCGTCATTGATATGTACGGTTGGGCGATTCCTGCAATTGACGGAATTGGGACAGAAATGACCTGCGCCATCGTAACGGCAATGCGCGGATGTGTGGAGTATTCCTTGAAGCTGCAGGATACATGCAGCACATGGTTTGCAAAAACCATCGAAAAAGGTTTTTTTGAGGCATAATATTTTATAAAATGAACAGGAGGGTCTGCATATGCGATATAAAATTCTTTCCTGCGGAGAATGTGCTGTTACAGTGGAATTTTCCAGAGAAATGGATTCCCGTGCAGGGGAGGCGGCAGTGCGGCTTGCAGGAGAATTGCGCCAACGAAACGCGGCAGGAATTTGTGAAGTGATTCCTACATATCGTTCCGTTACTATATGTTATGATCCTTTTGTTATCTCTTTTAATGAAGTCAAAAAATTGACGGCATCCTGTATGCGCCGCTCCGGTGGAAGCAACCAGAAAAATGCTGTGCGGCGGTTTTATATCCCCGTCTGTTACGGCGGACGGTTTGGCGCAGATCTGGAATATATCGTCCGGGAGACCGGATTGGATATG
>BLMO01000073.1 GCA_011957885.1 Clostridiales bacterium | reverse complement strand
GTGACAGATTACATTGCCCAGCGCGTCTGTTCTTACCGTATCAAAATAGGACCGCATTTCTCCAGCAATATATTCTCCAAGCTTTCCTTCCCTGCCGGATACAGAAGGAATTTTCAACAGTTGCCTTAAAATATTCCGCATATTATTTCACCCTTTCATCACTGCCGCACAGACGGTCGATCACAGCCAATGCCAATTCTTCTATCGCTTCTATATCACTTTTCGCCACCACATTGGACGCTGTATGAATGTATCGCGCCGGAGCACTGATTGCAGCACACCGAACGCCTGCCCGGGATTTGTGAATATGCCCCGCATCATTCCCGCCGGACACATACTGCTTGATCTGGCAGGGAATTTCCCGCTCCCGCGCCGTTTCCAGAATCCAATCGGTAAACGGACGATCATAAATCGTGCTCCGATCCATCAGCGATACTGCACCGCCTTTCCCCAGCCGGGCAACCTGCTTGTACGGCTTTGTTCCGGCAATATCCCCGGCAGCAGTGGCTTCAAACACAATAGCATAATCCGGATCAATTTTGTGCGCCGCGGTCCGAGCGCCGGAAATGCCCAGCTCCTCCCGGCAGGTAAATGCAAAATATAAATCGCATCCGGGACGCGCATCCGCCTGATACACCTGCCGCATCACACTGCACAGCACTGCACAGCCAAGCCGGTCATCCAATGCTTTTCCTTTGATATATCTGCCGTCCTGACCGAACACAACATAATCGCTTTCAAATGTGCCGAAATCCCCCACATGAACGGATTTTTCCGCTTCCGCCCGGCTGGATGCGCCGATATCTACATACATATCATCCATAGCAACAGCACGTCCTCGATCATCACTTTTCACAAGATGCAGCGGCTTCACGCCAAATACACCCTGCACCTGCCGGAACTCATCCCCAATCCAAACCCGTCTGCCTGCAAGCACCCGGGTATCACTGCCGCACATGGAAGAAATTTTCAAAAGTCCTCCGTCGGTAATGGAGCGCACCATAAATCCCACTTCATCCATATGACAGGACAGCATCAGCCGCCGGGGTGCGATCACTTCCCCAGATTCTTTTCCTGTGCCGCTGATGCGGGCAATCACGCCGCCCATGGGATCCGGCAAAATTTCATCGCAATACGGTGCAATACAGGAACGGATCAGCTCCGCCACCGCATCCTCGCAGCCGGAGGGACCAAACGTACAGGATAGCTGCTCCAAAAGGGACAGGGTTGTCC
>BLMO01000072.1 GCA_011957885.1 Clostridiales bacterium | reverse complement strand
GCCAGCTTCCGAGTGAATATCCTTCTTCTGTTTTGTAATGGAAAATGGAGTGCGGCTGGGTGCATGGATCTCCAACCTGCGTGCCGCCCGAAAAAACGGAAGTCAGCGAAGAGACATTTCAGAGGAGCGCATCGCAGCGCTTGACAAAATCGGTATGATATGGGATATGTCGGATATGCTGTGGAATCAATACTACGGCGCATGCCTGACGTATTACCGCGAGCATGGCAATCTTGACGTGCCCGCCGGATATATAACCGGCGATGGGCTGCGGCTTGGCAGTTGGATGATCCACGTCCGTGCATCGTATAAAGGAAAAGGAAAAAATTACAAATTAAACGACGCACAGATACAGGCACTGGACGAACTGGGAATGTTCTGGAACGGAAAATATGACATGCTCTGGGAAAAAGGATTTGAAGAGGCGCAAAAATATCGCAAAGCCTTTGGAAATCTTGACGTTCCTGCCGGATTTAAAACAGACTCGGGGTATGCACTTGGCAAATGGATTGCGCGTCAAAGAGAAAACACCGGCTTGTCCGACTACAGAAAGAACAAGTTGAACAATATCGGCATGATATGGAAAAAAAAGGACTCGTGGGAAAAGCGCTATACCCTTGCGAAAGCATACTACAAAGAGCACGGCAATTTGAATATTCCCGCCAAATATATAGTCGACGGCGTTTGGCTTAACAAATGGCTGAATGAGCAGCGGCAGATTTATCTTGGCAAACGGGGCAGCAAGCGCCTGACCCAGGAACAAATTGCAAAGCTTAGTTCATTGGGTGTGACCTGGTGAAAAGCACGTTTAAAAGATAGAGGAGATACAATGTCTGATCAGAAAAAAACATTTGATAAAGTGAAAAAGCGCCCTACCCTCAAGCATTGGCACTTAATTGCGCTTTATCTGATGATATATGATTTCTGTACTGTCAGCGGAGCCTATTTCTTAGCATTATGGCTGCGTTTTGACTGCCATTTTTCTGAAATCAAAAGTTTGTATTTATCGGCGTGGGTAAAATTTGCGCCGATCTATGCGGTGGTTTGCTGCGCAGTCTTTTGGCTACTCCGTCTTTATCAGAGCCTGTGGCGTTTTGCAAGCTTCAATGAACTGCGGCGCGTTTCACTTGCGTCCATTATTACATCGGCATTCCACACTGTTGCCATTACAATAGCGATTCAGCGCATGCCGATTTCCTATTACATTATAGGCGCAGTGATTCAGTTTGTGGCAGTGCTGTTTATACGCTTTGCTTACCGGTATATTCTGCTTGAACGCAGCAAAAGAACAAGGCAGCAGCAAAAAACGGCGGCAAGCCGCGTCATGCTTATTGGCGCCGGTGTTGCAGGACAGATGATCCTTCGGGATCTGCATAGCGCCAAAGAAGTCAATGAACGGGTATGCTGCATTATCGACGATAACAAAAACAAATGGGGACGGTACATAGACGGCGTACCGATTGTCGGCGGCAGAGACGACATCCTCGTAAATGTGCAAAAATATAATATTGAAAAGATTTTCCTTGCCATACCCAGCGCAGATGCGGAGCAAAGACGGGATATTCTTGACATATGTAAAGAAACCAATTGCATTTTAAAAAATCTGCCCGGCGTGTTCCAATTTGTAGCAGGCAATATAACAGTGGATTCCATGAAAAATATCACTGTGGAGGATCTGCTGGGGCGCGAGCCGATCCAGGTCAATATGGATGAAATATATGATTTTATCAAGGATAAAGTCATTCTCGTCACAGGCGGCGGAGGCTCTATCGGCAGCGAGCTTTGCCGGCAAATCGCAAAGCATCAGCCGCACCGGCTTATTATCTTTGACATGTATGAGAACAACGCGCATTCCATTGGTCTTGAGCTAAAAAGGAATTACCCTGATCTGAAACTGGAGATATTGATCGGCTCTGTGCGGGACAGCCGCCGGATCGACAGCGTTTTTGCAAAATATAAGCCGGATGTGGTATACCATGCCGCTGCACATAAGCATGTTCCGCTGATGGAGGACAGCCCGTGCGAGGCAATCAAGAATAATGCAATCGGCACATATAAAACCGCGTACGCAGCAATGATACACGGCTGCAAACGCTTTGTCCTGATTTCTACGGATAAAGCGGTAAATCCCACCAACATTATGGGAGCATCCAAACGGCTGTGCGAGATGATCATACAGACATTTGACCGAAAAATCAGAGACGGCAAAGCCTCCGAGCTGAAGCCGTTCCATATTCATACCGAGGGCACCTATGGAGGCGTATGCAGTTCCGCACAGGAAAACACAGCATATCAAACCCGGTTTGTTGCCGTACGTTTCGGCAATGTGCTGGGCAGTAACGGATCTGTAATTCCCATATTCAAGGATCAAATTGCCAAAGGCGGTCCTGTCACGGTTACACATCCCGATATTGTCCGCTATTTTATGACGATTCCCGAAGCCGTTTCCCTTGTGCTCCAGGCAGGCGTTTATGCTTGCAGCGGCGAGATCTTTGTTCTGGATATGGGCTCTCCGGTCAAAATCGACACACTTGCAAGAAATCTGATCCGGCTGTCAGGGCTGAAGCCGGATGAAGATATTAAAATTGTTTATACCGGTCTTCGCAAGGGCGAAAAGCTGTATGAAGAAAAGCTAATGGCTGAGGAAGGAATGAAAGTCACACCGAATCATTTGATTCATATCGGAAAACCGATACCATTTGATACGGATGTCTTTCTGGAGCAGCTGCAAGACCTGATGATTGCAGCTTACAACGGGCAGGAGCAAGAAATACATAAACTTATAGCGCAAACTGTGACAACATATCATCCAATGGGTGCGCAAAGTGCCGATGACCGACAGATAAAAACTGCCGCACCGGCTTTAACCGGTGCAGAATGAGAACCTCTGAAAAAAGGAAAGTAAGCATATGTATGAACGTTTTTTCAAACGGCTGATTGATATTGTTTTAGCATTAATCGGCTCAGTCGTACTGCTTCCCGTTTCGCTGATCATTGCCATTGCAATTTTCATTGACGATCCGGGACCGGTCTTTTTCAAACAAAAAAGATTCGGAAAGAATAAAAAGTTTTTCATGCTCCACAAGTTTAGAAGTATGAAAGTCAAAACGCCCGATATTCCAACACATCTGCTTCCAAATCCCGATCACTACATAACACGCGTCGGACGCTTCATCCGCAAAACAAGCCTGGATGAACTGCCGCAGATATATTGTGATATCCTGACCGGAAAAATGAGCATTATCGGTCCCCGTCCTGCCCTTTGGAATCAGGATGATCTGATTGCGGAGCGTGATAAGTACGGTGCAAACGATATAAAACCGGGGCTTACCGGCTGGGCGCAGATTAACGGCAGGGATGAACTGGAAATACCGGTCAAGGCAAGACTTGACGGCGAATATGTGGAAAAAATGAGCTTTTTGTTCGACTGCAAATGTTTTTTTGGAACAATCAGGGCAATACTAAAGTCAGACGGCGTTGTTGAAGGCGGCACCGGTGAAATAGAGAAGAAAAGCAAGGAACAAGAGAAAGAGGCTGTTGTTAAATGAAGAAGATCTTGATCACTGGTGCAAACAGCTACATAGGTACTTCATTTGAAAAATACATAAATGAAATTTATCCGGAGAGTTACACTGTAGACACGGTTGACATGATTGACGGCAGTTGGAAAAACAAAAGTTTTTCCGGATACGATGCGGTTTTTCATGTTGCAGGAATCGCGCATTCTGACAGCGGTAAGATATCCAAAGAAAAAGAACAGCTTTATTATGCAGTCAATACCAATTTGACAATTGAAACTGCCAAAAAGGCCCAAAGCGACGGTGTGAAACAATTTATCTTTATGAGCAGCGCCATTGTTTACGGCGAAAGCGCGCCAATCGGAAAGCAGAAAATCATAACACAAAATACGCCGACGGCACCCGCAAATTGTTACGGTGACAGTAAGGTTCAGGCAGAAAACGGAATCCGCCCGTTAAGTGATGAAAATTTTAAAGTGGTTATCTTACGCCCGCCCATGATATATGGCAAAAAGAGCAAGGGCAATTATCCGGTGCTTGCAAAATTTGCACAGAAAACGCCGATTTTTCCCTATGTGAAAAATCAAAGATCCATGCTATATATCGAAAATCTATGTGAATTTGTTCGCCTGATGATTGAAAACGGGGAGCAAGGAACGTTTTGGCCCCAGAATGCAGAATACAGCAATACATCTGAAATAGTGAAAATGATTGCAGCAGCGCATGGAAGGAAAGTAAAACTTGTTAAAGGATTTAGTTGGCTGCTGAAAATAATCTGTCATTTTTCAGGGTTGGTAAATAAAGCCTTTGGAAATTTCGTTTATGATATCAATATGAGCAACTATAAATTTTGCTATCAAAAGATATCATTAGAAAAGTCTATTGTAAGGACTGAAAAGTAACATGAAAATATTAGTTATTACTCAATATTTTTATCCTGAAACGTTTCGAGTTAACACGCTTTGCATAGAACTTGCCAAACGCGGACATGACGTCACTGTACTTACAGGATTTCCCCAATACCCACAAGGAAAAATTTATGATGGTTACGGATTCCGTAAACCTTATCAAAAAGAATGGAACGGAATTAAAATAGAACGTATAAAAATGCGTCCGCGCGGAAAAACTCCGATTGGACTTTTGTTAAACTGCTGGTCGTTTGTTCTTGAAGGAAAAAAGTGGGTAAAAAAGTGCAATATCAGATACGATGCAGTTTATGTTTTTGAGGTTTCTCCAGTTACAGTTGGACTTCCGGCCGTAGCATACAAGAAAAAATTTGGCACACCGATATTTTTTAATGTTCAGGATTTGTGGCCTGAAAATGTTGAAGTCGTTTTAGGAATACATAATAAATTCGTAATATCTGTTATCAATAAAATTGTTGACAAAATATACAGCGCCAGCGACAGGATATTGTGTGCTTCCAACGGATTTGTCCAAAATATTGCGGCACGCGGTGTAAGCCGAGAAAAACTTGTATTCTGGCCGCAATTTTATTCTAATCCTGATTTTGAAAAAGCTGTTAAACCAAGCATTTACGATAATAACAGTTTCAATATCGTATTTGCAGGCAACCTCGGATATGCACAAGGTCTCGATCTGCTTATTGATGCCGCAATCCTTTTAAAGAATGAAAAAATCAAATGGTTTTTAGTTGGAGACGGGCACGCGAAAGAAGGACTGCAGCAAAGAGTTTTTGAAAATAAACTACAGAATCAGATTTGTTTTGTTGGCAAAGTATCTGAAGAAGAGGCCAACCGATATATACACTTCGCCGACTGCGCCTATCTATCCCTCATAGATAATAAATTGTTTGAGCTAACAATACCCGCAAAGCTTCAAACTTACATGGCATGCGCAACTCCGGTTTTAGCTGTTGTGAGTGGAGAAAGTGCAAATATTATCAGGCAGGCAGAGTGTGGCTTTGTGTGTGAGCCAAATGCAAAAACATTATGCGAAGTAATCCAGAGCGCGGCGCGTGCCTCCAAAGAATTGGTTCACATGGGCGATAATGGCAGAGTATATTTTGAAAAACATTTTGATATAAAAATGTTATTAGACGAATTGGAGACCATGATGAATGAAAGTCTTAATGATAAATTCCGTCTGCGGGATCCGCAGCACAGGACGCATTTGCACTGATCTGGCACTGGAGCTGAAGAAGCAGGGACATGAAGTCAAAATTGCATACGGTCGTGAAAAGGTACCCGATCCATTTAAAGATCTTGCCATACGTATTGGCAATAAATTCGACAACTATATAAGCGCACTTAAGGCTCGTGTGTCTGATAACGAAGGATTTAACTGTACAAAAGCAACGGAAAAATTTCTTTCATGGGCAGAGCAGTATAATCCAGATATATTATGGCTTCATAATTTGCACGGCTATTATATCAATGTTGAACTGCTTTTTGCCTGGATCAAAAATCGCCCTGATATGCAGGTAAAATGGACGCTGCATGACTGCTGGGCATTCACCGGGCATTGCGCGCATTTTTCCGCAGTCGGATGCGAACGCTGGAAAGTATATTGTACCAACTGCCCACAGTCCCGAATATATCCTGTCGCCTATAGGGACAACTGCAAGAATAATTATAACCGCAAAAAAGCAGCGTTTTCCGGCGTTACAAAGATGACGCTTATCACTCCATCACAATGGCTGGCAGACCTGGTACAGGAAAGCTTTCTGAAAATGTACCCTGTTGAAGTGATTTATAATACCATCGATACAAATGTGTTCAAACCTGTTCCCAGTGATTTTCGCGAACGATTTCAATTAAATGACAAAAAAATCATTCTTGGCGTTGCAAGCGTGTGGAACGAACGTAAAGGTCTGCAAGATTTTTACACACTTTCCGGGATGCTTTCCGACAAATATACAATCGTTCTTGTAGGACTTACAAAAAAACAGCTTAGAAACCTGCCGCAAAATATTATAGGAATCACAAGAACAAACAATGTGAAAGAATTGGCTGAAATCTATACAGTTGCCGATGTGTTTGTAAATCTAACATATGAAGATACCTTTCCAACAGTAAATATTGAAGCCTTGTCCTGCGGAACGCCTGTTATAACGTACCGTACCGGGGGCAGCCCGGAGTGTCTGGATGCAGAATGCGGAAGCGTAGTGGAATGCGGAGATATCCGCACCATAAAAAAGGAAATCGCACTTGTGTGCAGTGAGAAGCCATATTCTGTGGCAGCTTGCTTGAACCGCGCAGTACTGTTTGACAAAAACAGAAAAGGTGAGGAAAAATAATAATGGAAAAAAATGAGATGACATTAGACGAGATAAAAACAGTTAGTGTCCATCTTCTGAAACAATTTGATTTATTTTGCCGTGAAAATCATTTAATATATTACATTTCAAACGGAACACTGCTGGGTGCAGTGAAATATAAAGGATTTATTCCGTGGGACGATGACGTTGATGTTTTAATGCCGCGAGCGGATTACGATCGGCTGCTGGATATTTTTTCTGATTCAGGTGAAATAAAATTGTTTTCCAATGAAAAATACGGCGCTGCATACAGATTTCCGTTCGCAAAATTATGCGACATGCGCACCGTGAAAATAGAGCCCTGCGAGGCAACGGCGGAAACGGCGGAGCTGGGTATTTGTATAGATATTTTCCCTCTCGACGACATTTCAAATAATAAAATTGCAGGCGTCTGCAAAATCAAATGGAGAAGCATTTGCCTGGCGCTGTTCAGCTTGTCTCAGATGAAAACTTTCAAATCTAAAAACTTTATAAAAATAGCAATATATAAACTTTCACGAAAAATCGGATTTGAAAATTTCTCTAAACAGATCAACAAGAAGTTTAAACACACCTTCAGGAAATGCAAATACATAGGAAACGACAGATGGCCGATTTACGGGGAGAAGGAATTATTTCCAGTCAGCATGTTTTCCGACACAGTTTTTCTGAACTTTGAGGGAGCGCGTTATCCTGCGCCTGCTTTATATGATCAGTACCTCACCGCATTGTATGGCGACTATAGAAAGGACCCTCCTATTGAAAAGCAAGTCACGCATCACGCATATAAAGCATATTGGAAATGAATTTGATAGGATACCATGAAAAATGAAGCTTTTATATATCGGAACCGTCTGCGATCAAATAAAATATAAGGAAATGCTGTCAAATACAAAAAAATCTCCCTCTATTGCATCTATGGTTTTTGAAGAGTGTTTCATCGATGGGCTGCATATGCATAATACCAATGTGCAAATCTACAGCTTTCCAATGATACCAAGCATCTCCAAAAGCAGGGTTTGGGGATGGGGTAAAAAGCATCACACGCTGAAAGGATACACTGTTGATCTGTTTCCTACAATCAATATTATCGGACTGAAACAGATATCCCGACTGCTCTCAAGCTATTGCATGATAAAAAAATGGCTAAAGAAAAACAGGGACGCAGAATGTGCAGTGTTGATATACTCGCTTTGTCCATTCGCTGTACCGAACATAGTAAAGCTATGCAAAAGGTTTCATAAAAAATGTTTTGTGATCGTTCCCGATTTGCCGACGAACATGTTTATGAATCATAAATTGAGCCTTATAAAAAAAGCATTGGTAAAACCGTATTTGTCTATATCTTTCAAATATCAATCAGGATTTTGCGGTTATATTTATTTGACAGAAGCAATGAAAGATGTAATTCACACCGATGCTCCGTATATGGTCATGGAAGGAATTGCAGATACAACGCAATTTGAAGATATACCCAAACAAAAGCAGGACAAACGGGCAATCATGTATGCCGGCAGGCTACATGAAAGGTATGGTGTGAAAACAATTATAGAAACATATTTAAAAACTCCTCATGATAATCTTGAGCTGTGGCTGTTTGGAGATGGAGATTTTGTTGAAGAAATCAAAAGCTATGCAAAAGAGGACAGCACAATCCAATATTGGGGGCGGGTTGACAGAAGAATAGTGTTGGAATGTGAACGTAAAGCGGCTTTGCTGGTAAATTTCAGAGACAGTGCAAATGAATATACCAAATATAGTTTTCCTTCAAAAATAATGGAATATATGCTTTCGGGAACGCCTGTTTTCATAACTGAGCTTCCCGGGATACCGGAGGAATATTATTCTTATGTTTATCATACCAACGCATTTTTACCGGAAGAAATATCCATGATATTAAAGGATATTCTTTCAAAAAGTGATGATGAATTAGACAGTACAGGCGAAAATGCCCGTGAGTTTATAGCAGAACAAAAAAATTCTTATGTGCAATCCGGAAGAGTTTTAGAGTTTATGCGCAGGATACTGGAAGAATAAGTGCTTTCAAACCCTATTTACCGGCGGTGAATCCGCTATAAATCCAGAAAAAAGGCTTGGTCACAAAAATGCAATTAAGTACAATCCGCATACCAAAAAAATTGAATATTCCATTTGTTTTTTTGGCATTAACCTTTTTGGCATCCATGAATTTTTTTGCAAAATTCAATTACATTGTGTTTATCGCATTTTTCATAGTGGTTTTACCGCGCTTAAAATTCAAAGCGGATGCCGGCGTATATCCGCTGCTGCTGCTTTCCGTTTGTCTGTTGCTGACAGGATCTGACCAAACATTCAATGAAGCTTTAAAAAACTTCTCCATCCCACTGTTTTACCTATGTGGACTAAACTTGGTAAGTTTTGACGATCTTGACAAAATGGAAAAGCTGTTTGAAAAAGTTGTATTTGCAATAACCCTGGGACTGACAACACATACTTTGTTAAATATGTATATAAATTTACAGACAGGCAACTTGGCAAACCGCAATACAATAGATTTCTGGACCAGAGACATCCTTTCCGCTACCGGTCAAAGTGCATTTGGATGTATTTGTATTGGATATGCTATAGCCGCTTTTCTCTCATCCACAAAAAGAAAAACAAAAGTATATGCAATCATTATAAGTCTGATAGCCGCTGTATATAACTTTGTTTTGGCATGCAGAACTCCCATTTTGATGGCAGCAATTATTTTATTGGTCGGTATTGTTTTTATGCTTGTCAGCCGAGAAAAAGCAGGCTTAAAGATAAAGGTGCTCTTAGGCTTAACGATTGCTACGATCGTAATTTTATTGTTATATAGCGCCAATGTCGGCGGAATTCGCACATATGTTGAATCCTCCAACCTGTTTTTAAGAGTATTCGGAGCCAATAACCTGGGGCTCAAAAGTGCGCGCAGAGACGCAAGAATCATTTATAGGAAGGAAATCTGGAATTACCCCTTGGGTGGATCCAACCTCATGGAAACTTACGGATATGCTCATGATATACTTCTGGATACGTTTGATAAAGCCGGTGCGGTTGCAGCTATTTGTGTCATTGCCTCATTGGTACAAAGTGCTAGGTTGGTCATAAAAACCATAAAGCATCCCAACATTAGCTTTCACTTTAAACAGCTTGTATTGTGCGTATATCTCGCATGCTTTATGGAGTTCTTTATCGAACCCATTATGTATGGTATGACATGGCTGTTTGTGTTATTTTGTATGCTGAACGGAATGCTGCAAAGCATGTTAAAAATGCAAAAGCGGGTGGATTTATGACAATTGTATATATTTCAAACGATATAAACAGCCACATATTGGATGTGTGCAAAAGCTTATACAATATATTAGGAAATGATTTTTATTTTATAGCAACAGATGCCTCCATCAATTCGCAAAATGCTTTTCGAAAAGGCTTTGCATTTTATAATGCAAGCACCACACAATCCAAAAATCCATACAGCTGGTATAAAATAGCAAACGACCGCGCGGCGGCAGATGCATGCTTCAATATAATCAATAAAAGTGACGTGGCAATTATCGCAAACGCGTCCGACGACTGGATAAAAACTAGACTGAAAAAGGGAAAATTGACATTCAGAGCACATGAAAGGTGGTATGGACAAAATCGTTTGCACTGGTATAAATATCCGCGGGCGCTTTTGGGAGGCTGGCTGCATCATAAACGCTTTTCAAATTTGTACATGCTTTGCGCAAGCGCCTATACAGCAGCGGACGCCTATAAGGTAAATTGCTATAAAAATAAAGCATTTCAATGGGGATACTTTCCCGAATGCAAAAGATATACTGACCCAAAGTCACTCATCACTTCAAAAGACAAAAAAGAAATTCTTTGGTGCGGTCGTTTTTTAGATTGGAAACACCCGGACGATGCCATACGGGCTGCAAAGAAGCTTTCCGATAGCGGATATACCTTTCACATGAATTTCATTGGCATCGGCGAAATGGAAGAAACTCTAAAGCAGCTGATAAAAAACTATGGTCTGGAAGAACGCATAACACTTCTTGGCGCAATGACACCGGAAAAAGTTCGTACATATATGGAAAGCGCTGGCATATATCTTTTCACATCAGATCAAAAGGAAGGCTGGGGTGCAGTCCTCAATGAAGCCATGAACAGCGGGTGCTCTGTAATTGCAAGCCACGCAATCGGATCTGTACCATATCTTCTAAAAAATCAGAAGAACGGCTATATTTACGAATCGGGAAATATTGAAGCGCTTTGTAAGAATATCCAATTTTTGCTTGAAAGTCCGGATGTACAGGAAAAAACTGGTATGGCAGCATACCAAACAATCACAGAAGAATGGAACGCCGAGACGGCGGCAATACGGCTTGTAAATCTGGCCAAGCATATACTAAGCGGCGAAAAATCTCCTAAACTGTACGAAACCGGATTGTGCAGTAAAGCGGAAAATTTAAAAGATAATTGGTTTGACAGTGCAAAAAATCAGGTGCCAAAATCCTAATGCGCTTTTATCGGAAAAGTAATACCAACCTGCAAAAACAATCTTGCTGCCATGTGCAGTGAGTTTAATATAAATTTGAAAGTTTACATAAGGAGAGAAAAACATGAGCACAAAATTTAACCGTGTTTTGGCAGCAGGTCTTTGTTTGGTAATGCTGATAGGCATTTTCCCAATTGGCAGTATTGCCTATAATCAAAATTTTGTTTCCCAAACACACGACGTGGTTCAAACACACAGAATCAACTATTGCGCCTGGTGTTGAGCAGTATACAAACTACGCTTACGCCAAGGACAGCAAGCAGATGGTCTACTATGTAGCCACTGCGGACATCAGCAGAGATGACGTCATCGTTCAAACTGCTTATAAGGATGCACAATGCACCGACTTTGGTATGGACAAGCTGACAAACCAAATGGCAGCTGCAAACGCAAAGTATTCTGATAAGAATAACGATGCATTCATCAGCGAATATTACCAGGCTGTTGTCGGCACAAACGGCGACTTCTACAATATGACTACCGGACAGCCAACCGGTGCGTTTGTTATGGATGGCGTAATGTCCTCTAACAAGGCAAACAATCGCCCTTGGTTTGCAATTTTTGCCGATGGTACAGCACTCTGCGGTGCAAACAATGCAGATTGGGATGCAGCTGTTGCAGCGCACGGTGCTGCGCAGCAGGCAGTCGGCGGTTCTGAAGTACTGGTCAAAAACGGCAAAGATATTACCGTTAATGCGTCCGGCTCTTACAATACTGACCGCCACTCCAGAACAATGGTTGGCGTTACTGCTGAAGGAAAGGTCGTAATGGCAGTTCTTGACGGTCGTCAGGAACCGTTTTCCTGTGGCGGTAATATGCATGAGCTTGCACAGATCATGCTGGAAGCAGGCTGTATTTCTGCAATCAACCTCGACGGCGGCGGATCTACCACATTTGCAGCCCGTCCCGAAGGTAGAAACGCAGTTGAAGTAATCAACCGTCCTTCCGATGGATCAGAGAGATCTATTTCCACCGGTCTGATTATCGCATCTACAGCAGTTCCCTCTAATGTATTTGATCACGCAACGCTTACCGCCCAGAACGAATATGTTACTCCCGGTTCTACGGTAAATGTAACTGCAACAGGCGTCAGCCCCGCAGGTACTGCCGCTCAAATTCCCGAAGGAATTACATATGAGGCGACTCTCGGTACGGTCACAGCAGACGGCGTATTTACTTCCAACGGTGAAGCCGGCGACGCTGTTGTTTCTATGATTTATGAAGGAAAGGTTGTCGGCGAAACAACCATTCATGTTGTAATTCCTGAAAAGCTTACATTTGATCAGGAAAAAATGACAGTTCCCTTTGAAAAAACTGTTACTCTGAAAATGACAGCAAATTACGGACTAAACGAAGTTGCTCTGAAGGATGGAGACGTAAACTTTATATTGTCCAATAAGGAAATTGGCACGATCGACGGCTTTAGCTTCACTGCAAGCGAAGAGGGCGCGGCAGCAACCGAGTCTGATATTACAGCAATCCTTGCATTTGATAATACAATCACTGCGAATGCTAAGATTGAACTTGGCAAAGGATCTGAAGTTGTTTTTGATTTCGAGAATGGAACAGCACAGGGAATCGGTGTGTCCGACGGCGGCTACAACTACTATCTGGGAAATCATTCTATTCAGAATGTAACGGCTGAAACGGGTAAAGTGCATAGCGGTAACAGTGCAATGGCTGTAAATATGGACTTTACAAACTCATTGGAATCCGGATATCAGCGGCTTAGTCTTTACTGGAAGGGTCCCAACGATAACGAAAGCGACAATTTATATTTTGAAGGTGCCACCAGTCTTGGCATGTGGATCTATATTCCCGATGAATGCGTAAGCCTGTGGGCAAGATGGATGGTTCCGGCGATTACCGGCGTCAATGAAGACGGAAGCTATATTTTAAGTACCAATGCCAAGGGAGAAATTGAGACAAAGACAGGACAGCTGATTGACGGTTCAATTAACGGTCAAACTGGATATGTATATAATTTTGAAGAATCCGGCTGGCATTATTTATCCATTGACTTGAGCGCCTACAAAGGTGCAGTCATCCGCAACGGATACTATTTCATGCAGTTCTATATTTCCGACCGCGCCGGCGATGCTTCTACAGGATATGTTGGATTGAAGGATAAGGATTCCGGACAGTACTGCAATGTAAACGGAAATTATACCTTCTATATTGACGATGTTACTGTAGACTACTCTGATGCAGTTGATGACCGTGAGCCTCCTGTTTTCAGTGAAATGAACTACGGTACTACGGCAATGGCGGATGCAGCTGCAATTGCTAAAAGAAAGATCCCCACAATTGCATATGACACCGTAGATTTTGCAGCTAAGGTTGCAGAAAACACTGAAAAAAATAATGCAACCGGACTGGATATTTCCACAGCAAAAGCATATGTAGACGGCAATGAAGTTGCATGCACTTACGCAGGCGGTGTTATCTCCATGAACGAGAGTGCTGTTCTGCGCAACGGTCAGCATACCATTAAATTCTCTATCTGCGATAACCAGGGCAACTATGCCTCTATTATTCGTCAGGTGAACATTCAGGCAGAAAGCAATGAACCTGCCGCTGTCAAGGTAGTTGCACACGATAGTGCAGCAGACAAAGTGCTTCTCGATTCTGTTCAGTATATTGATGTTGTAGCAAACGACATTTCCACAGTTCAGTCGGTAAAAATGACGCTGGATCTCGACAATATGAGCAAGTGGGAGCTTGATCATATGGAGGTTGCCGAAGGCTTTGAGGCAGTCTGGACGATGACAGGCGCAGATGCAGCAGAAAATATTGCTACGCTTACAATCACCCGTACCGGCAAAGTAACCACAGCAGGCGAATCTGCTCTCGTTTCTATCCCCGTACGTATGTGGGCACTGGATAACCCTGTAACTGTAGGCAATAAAACATGGGATTATGCAGCATTTAAAGAAAGTAAAGAAACATGGCCTATTGCAATCAATCTTATCATTGATCAGGGCAGTATTACATTTACCGACGGCACTGTTGACACATTCACCGGTGAGAACATCCGCATTTGGTCTGAAATGTGGGGATCCTATGCATATATCACCCTGACCGATGCTGGAAAAGCTTATTGGAACGCATGGAACGGCGGTCATACCCACAACGCAGCTGCAATTGACGATCAGGCTGCAACCTGTACTGAAAACGGATATACTAACAGAACTTACTGTGAAGTTTGTAACTCCGTAGTGGATTGGGGTACAACCGTTCCTGCAACAGGACACACATACGAAATTCTTGACGACGTTCTGCAGTGCAGTGTTTGTAAAAGCCTTTGCAGCGGTACCTTTGAAGGAAAGACTTATGTTAATGGCATTCCCGCGAATGGCTGGATAAATGATTCTTACTATAACGACGGCGTAAAACTCACAGGAGTTCAGGTAATAGAAGACGTATATTACGACTTCGGTGAAAACGGTGTCTGCGAGGGAAAAACGGCTTATACAGGTTTCCTCAAGCAGGAAGATGGCTGGTATTATATTGCTATCGGAAAAATTGCCAAGGGATGGCAGTATATTGACGGAGAATATTATTATTTTGATCCTGACACGGGATTATCCTGGTACGGCAAGCAATATTATATTTATCAGCAGTCTTACCGATTTGACGAAAAAGGCAAAGTGTTAGAAGGTCTGTGGGTTGAACGGAACGGCGGCACGCTTTATTACTACGGACCCAGCTGTTATCAAAGAACCTGGGCTGAAATTGACGGATCTACTTATTATTTTGATATAGACGGGTTCCGCAAAGAAGGAGTTTGCTGGTTCTATGCCGGGCAGAGCAACAATCCTCCCACATGGTATGAATTTACAGACGACGGTAAGCTTGTTCGCATATTTGATGAAACCGGCTTGCTTGAGGCAAACGGAAATCTCTATTACTTGGAAAATGGTGTAAACCAGCGTGGACTCTTCCAAGTTGACGGTAATTATTACTATTTCCGCAGCGATGATTATACTGCAGTCAGCGGAAAGTATTGGGTAAGCAATACAAACGGTCTCGACATTGCTCCCGGTTATTACGATTTTGATGAGACAACACATGCTATGATCCGCGATGTAAAGAAAAACGGGTTGATCGTCGAAGCTGACGGTACTCACTTCTATGTTGACGGTGTGCAAACCTATGCAGGTCTTGTTGAAGCTGACG
>BLMO01000071.1 GCA_011957885.1 Clostridiales bacterium | reverse complement strand
AAGGGAGGTGGCACACCGTAAGGTGTGACGGAGGGATTGTATCACACTTACCATTTGGCAGATCCGGCAAAACGATAGCAGTCAGGCAAAAATTCCTTTTTCTTCTTTACATTGAATCTACGGTATGCTATACTAAATATGTATTGTTTTTTTACAAAAACACATTATTATATAAAAAGGACAGGCTGCACAGTATGCCACAAATTCTAAAAATTTGCACCGGAGACGTGCTGGAATTGAAAAAGCCCCATCCCTGCGGAGAAAAACTGTTTACCGTTGTGCGTCTGGGCAGCGATGTGCGCATTATATGCAAAGGATGCGGAAGAGACCTAACCCTACCCAGAGTTAAGCTGGAAAAAAGCAGTCAAAAAAATCCACCCCGCATCTACCGAATCTTCCGCGAAAGGATGATGAAAATGAACAATGTACCAAATAATACTATAATCCCTGAAAATCCAAAATCAGCAGATAAGCTGCCGGTGCTGCTGGCACCCCAGACAGGTCGCCGCGCCTTCTGGAAATCCGCCTTTGGAGAGCGGCGCTATCTTGGACTGTGCTTCCTGATTCCCGCATTGATTATGTGGCTGATTTATATTTGCCTGCAAACCTTCCCTTTTGGAGAAGAATCCGTTCTGGTGCTAGATCTGAACGGTCAGTATGTATATTTCTTTGAAGGACTGCGGGACATTCTAACCGGAAAAAGCAGTCCGATTTATTCCTTCAGCCGAGCGCTGGGCGGCGAATTTTTCGGAATTTTTGCTTACTACCTTGCCAGCCCCTTTTCCTTTATTGTTACGTTGTTCCCGAAATCCATGATCACCGAAGCCCTGCTGCTTATGTTTCTGCTGAAAGTGGGCAGCTGCGGACTTACTTTCGGTATATATATTGAAGCTACGCGCAAAAGAAGCAAAACAGCTACCATAATGTTTTCCTGCATGTATGCCCTGTGCGCGTATGCAGTAGTGATGCAACACAACACCATGTGGATCGACAATCTGATCCTGCTTCCGCTGGTTATGCTGGGCATCGAAAATCTGATTAAATACGGCAAATTCAAGCTGTATGTAATCAGCCTTACAATGGCAATTTTCAGCAACTTCTATATCGGATATATGATGTGCATTTTCTCCGCCGCATATTTTCTGTATGCATATTTCTCCCGGGATCCGAAGGAGCGCAATCCTCTAGAACGGCGTTTCCACTTTGCAAAAAGCGCCGGTCGGTTCGCGCTGTATTCTGTAATTGCCGCGGCAATCTGCGCCGCCCTTCTCCTTTGCACGTATTATTCTCTTGGGTTCGGTAAAACGGAATTTTCCAACCCCAATTTTACCCCGGATCAGAAATTTGACTGGATGGATCTGGTA
>BLMO01000070.1 GCA_011957885.1 Clostridiales bacterium | reverse complement strand
AATACAATGATAGTACCGGACGTATAGAGCGGGGACATGAAATGAAAGGAATGAGAAATATGACTTGGGAGGTTGTTGCGGGGTTGATTACGCTTGCTTCAGCAGGGATCGGAACGGGAAAGATCGTGTATGATTTGTCCCATACCCTAACGAAGCTGAATTGTTCTGTGGAAAATCTCAACAGTACCTTAACTGCGCTGACTACAGAAAATCAGGAGGAGCATGAGGAATTATACGGAGGTGTTGCAGAACTGTCGGACGCCCTGCAGGCCCAGGAAATTCGTATTGTAAGGTTGGAAGAATCCGTAAAGGATTGATTTTACATATTTTTTCGCAGTACCGGTACATAGATGCAGAGAATGCATCTATGTACCGGCATTGTGTATGCCGCAGAAATATTGAAAGTGAGGAACTGAAAATGGCATATATCTTTGGAATCGACGTGTCCAAATGGCAGGGCGATTTCAATTTTCAAAGGGCAGCGCAGGAAGGCGTGCAGTTTGCAATTTTAAGAGGGGCATATTCTACCGGGAAGGACGCAAGGTTTGATCAGTATTATACCGCGGCAGGAGCAGCCGGACTGCATCGCGGCGTGTATCAGTACTGCATGGCAACGACAACCGATGCGGCGCGGCAGGAAGCAGAGTTTTTATATAATACTGTATTGAAGGGTCGGCAGTTTGACTTGCCGGTGTATCTGGATGTAGAAGACAATACACTGCGTGCGCTGGGGAAACGGAGACTTACCGATGTGGTAAAAGCATGGTGCACATATTTGGAGGAGCGTGAATTCTGGGTGGGGATTTATTCATCCACATCGTTTTTCCGTTCGAATCTGTATGATGAGGAATTGCAGCCTTATGCCCATTGGGTGGCGCAGTGGGCACGGCAGTGTGACTATACGCCCCTGTCCCTTTTGGGGATGTGGCAGTTTGGCGGCGAAACCAATTTGCTCCGTTCCAATATCGTTGCAGGTGTAGTGTGCGATCAGGATTATATGATTGCAGACTATCCAAATAAGATCCGCGCGGCGGGGAAAAACGGATATGCAGTTTCCAGCGGAAGCGGTGCTGAGGGGTATCTGGCGGGTACCAATATCGGCAGAGCGTCGGATACGCTGGTGCGATATACGAGAGAATATACAGGAACAAACAAATACGGGTTTGAGGTAGGAATTGACAGAAACGGCATTGCGCTCAGCAATCCCATATACGGCGTGGGAAATATGAAAAAGCCATCGGGGGGCTATGTGCTGTCCGGACACGGTACGGCGGGCGAGTGGCTGTACGGTCATGTGCGGGAAAATTATAAGGTTCGCATTGAAAACAACCGGGTGATCGCTACAGAAGGGATCTGGCTCACGGTTAACGGCGTGAATACCGGACGGGGAACCGACCAGTTAATTTTGTATAATCGGGGCAGGAGTACGGGCACCAATCCTTATGGATTTGAAGTTGGCGTGGGCGCAGATGGAAAAGCGTTTGAACGACCGATATACGGTCAGGGAAATATGGTAATCCCCGCAGGCGGGTTTGTGTTGTCCGGGCACGGTACAGCGGGAACCTGGCTGTACGGAAAGGTCAGCAGTGGAACACGGATTTCCTTTGATCCGGCGACGGAAGTAATTTCAATAGGATAATGCTTTTTATTTAGGAGAATACAATATCAGTTTTTGCGAACTTCGCAAGCCTCCCTTGTGCAAAGGGAGGTGGCTCGCCGTAGGCGAGACGGAGGGATTGTCTAAGCAATACTGCCGATTTGTAAATTATTTAAAATGAAAGAAAAACAATCCCTCACCCGCTAACGCGGGAGCTCCCTTTGCACAAGGGAGCCTTTTTGTTTGTGCAAATTTGGGAATTTTCTTCCAATTTATGGATTGTCTTTTTCGTAATGATCCAAAGCATATTTGCAGCACTGTAAAACCACTGCATTAAACGACATATTGTTGTCAAAAGCGATTTGGCTTAATTGTTCAAATAAATTTTCTGTAAATCGGATTGTTCTTGCAATGTTTGCATTGATGAATCTGCTGTCTATTCTAAACATAGATTGCCTCCATAAGATGTGTAGTAATTATCAGTAATTATATCGAATTCAATTTGCGTTATTGAAATTTAGCTCAAATTGAGCTAAATTTCTTTTGCTTGATATAAGTTTAGCACATCAAAAAAGAAAATGTGTGTTCAATTGAGTGGATTTAGATTTTTATTTTACAAAATATCGAATCAGTTTTTGCGGACTTTGCAAGCCTCCTTTGTGCAAAAGGAGGTGGCGCAAGAGCGTAAACTTCATAAGGCTCCCTTGTGCAAAGGGAGCTCCCGCGCAGCGGGTGAGGGATTGTCCTACTATCATTTTGTGGGATATACAAATCGGCAGTAGGTATGAACAATCCCTCCGAGTTTTGCTGTGCAAAACCCACCTCCCTTTGCACAAGGGAGGCTTATGAAGTTTAGTGGAGTCTTTTTGTTTGT
>BLMO01000069.1 GCA_011957885.1 Clostridiales bacterium | reverse complement strand
CGCATTGAAAAAATCACCGGTGTTCTTCCAAAATTTTATGAAGCAGATTTGCTGGATTATGCAGCAACAGAACAGGTTTTCAAAGAAAACGATATTGATTCTGTTATTCACTTTGCCGGACTGAAAGCAGTTGGCGAATCGGTAGAAAAGCCGCTGGAATATTATCATAACAATATGACCGGCACGCTGCATCTTTGTGAGCTGATGCATAAATACGGCGTGAAACGGATTGTATTTTCCTCTTCTGCAACGGTGTACGGCTCTCCTGCCGAGATTCCGATTACAGAACAGTGTCCCAAGGGCATTTGCACCAATCCCTACGGCTGGACAAAATGGATGATTGAACAAATCCTAACGGATATAGCCAAAGCCGATCCGGAGATGCGTGTAGTCAATTTGCGGTATTTCAATCCTATCGGTGCCCACGAAAGCGGACTGATCGGCGAAGATCCCCAAGGAATTCCCAACAACCTGCTTCCTTACGTTTCAAAAGTTGGTGCAGGCAAACTGGAATACCTTACAGTGCACGGTAATGATTATGATACTCCGGACGGAACCGGTGTGCGCGACTATATCCACGTTGTAGACCTGGCTCTTGCGCATTTGAAGGCGCTGGACTGGACAAAGGCGCACACAGGAACAGAAGTGTTCAACATAGGAACCGGAAACGGTTATTCCGTTCTGGAAATCGTGCGGGCATATGAACAGGCAAGTGGCAAAAAGGTACCTTACAAAATCGGACCGCGCCGCGCTGGTGATATCGGTGAATGCTATGCTTGTCCCACAAAAGCATTTGAGGCTCTTGGCTGGAAGGCAGAACGGGGCATTCAGGAAATGTGCACAGATCTTGCACGTTGGCAGGAAATGAACCCGGACGGATATCCGGACGAATAAATCTACTCTGCGGGGCGCCTATCGGCGTCCCGCAGACATATTTACTTTGGGAGAATTTTTATGATTAAAAAAGAACCGTTTGGGCGGATGCCGGAGGGCAGTGCCGTATATGCTTATACCCTGGAAAACAGTACAGGCGTATCTGCTAAAATAACCAATTTCGGCGGTATTATTATTAGTCTTTGGGTGACGGATAAAGATGGAAAGTGTCGGGATGTTGTCTGCGGCTTTGATGATTTGGACGGATATCTGAAGGCGGACGGATATCAGGGTGCACTAATCGGGCGGGTGACCAACCGAATCCGCGGCGCATCCTTTGAACTGGACGGCAAGGAATATGCGCTTTGTCCAAACTTTGGAGATTTTTCCGCCCACGGCGGAAAAATCGGATTCAACCGCCGTGTATGGGGTGTGCAGACAATTGATGGGGATGAACCTGCACTGATTCTTACATATGTTAGTCCGGACATGGAAGAAGGATACCCTGGAACCCTGACTGTAACCGTTACCTACCAGCTTACAGCGAGCGGCGGACTTTCCATTCGCTATGAAGCATTTACGGACAAAAAGACAATTGTAAACATGACCAATCACGCCTATTTCAATCTGGACGGATATGAGACAGGTTCCGTAGCAGATCAGATTATGTGGGTAGATGCCGACACCAGAAACGAGCATGATGCAGATATTATCCCTACAGGAAAAATTTTACCTGTAAAAGGAACACCGTATGACTTTACCCAGCCCAAAGCAATCGGCAGAGATTTTGACAGCGATCCGGATATGGAAAAACAGGCAGGCGGATATGATAACAATTTCATATTCAATCATTACGATGGAGAAATGCGTCTGCGCGCCAGCCTGCATTCTCCTGCATCCGGTATAAAAATGCAGGTGCTCACAAATCAGCCTTGCATTGGCATTTATACGGCAAATATGCTGAACCCGGATGATATTCCTTTCAAGGGAGGCGTTCGTCAAACGCCCCGCGGCGCTGTTTGCTTTGAAACACAAAAGATGCCGGATGCTGTACATCATCCTAATTTTACAGACACAACCCTGTCACCGGATGAACACTACAATTATACTACTGTTTTCCAGTTTGCAGTGGATGCATAACATTAGGCGGCGGATTTTCCGCCGCTTTTTGTATAGCGGGTATGTAATTCTAATGATTTATTTTTAGAATCTTGTTAATCACTTCAGGTAAAAATAGTCCCTATATGGAACTTGCATAATTCCAGAGAAGTGAGTACTATCAGGGGCAGATACCCCATCTTGCCTCCCTGTAAAGGAAACGACATAGAGCAGAAGCCAAAGAGAAAAGGCTCCCCCAGCAAAGGGAACTCCCGCAAAGCGGGTGAGGGATTGTTTTTCTTTCATTTTGTAGTATCCTTAAATCGACAGCATAGATAAAACAATCCCTCCGTCATGCCATAGGCATGACACCTCCCTTTGCACAAGGGAGGCTTATGAAGTTTGGTGGAGTCTTTTTGTTTGT
>BLMO01000068.1 GCA_011957885.1 Clostridiales bacterium | reverse complement strand
CGGCGGATGTGGATGGAAACGGCAGAATTACTCCTGCCGATGTAACACGCCTGCGCCTCATGCTTGCTGGTAAACTTGACTGATTCTTCAAGATAAGAGGCAGTAAAAAAGAACTCCCAAATGGGAGTTCTTTTTTACATCTAGATGAATAATTCATTTTCTATATGGTTTAATCGCAATTGCCCGCAGGATGCGTCAATATCACTGCCAAGCTTGCGGCGAATTGTAGCGCTGATTCCCCGCTTCTCCAAATAAGCGCAAAATTCCTTTGCACGCTCCCGTCCCGGAGCAGAAAATCCAGTCTCCTTTACAGAATTGAGCAAAATCAAATTTACATGACACGGACTATGTATCCCGCACCGCAGTCGATTTGCCAAAGCTTCAGCATCTGCAAGACTGTCATTTTCGCCTGCAATCAGTGTATATTCAAAAGAAACGCGCCGCCCGGTTTTATCAAAATAATACTGACAAGCTTCCAAAAGACTATCTATCGGATATGTTTTATTCACCGGCATAAGCCGGTCCCGTACAGCATCATCTGACGCGTGAAGAGACACGGATAATGTTATAGGTAATCCTTCTTCAGCCAAACGGTGAATCCGCGGAACCAGCCCGCAGGTAGAAACAGAAATGTGACGCAGCCCGATATTTAATCCTTCTTTTTCTGAAACAAGATGCAGAAACCGTACTGTATTGTCATAATTGTCCAACGGTTCGCCAATACCCATCATAACAACACCGCCGACCCGCTCTCCCGTATCTCTGCCAATCACTGCAATCTGCCCCAAAATCTCCGAAGCCGTCAGATCCCGACTGCGTCCCCGCAGTGTGGATGCACAAAATGCACATCCCATCCGGCAGCCTGCCTGGCAGGAAACACACACCGTATTTCCATGGGCATACCGCATAAATACGCTTTCTACGCACTCGCCGTCAATCATGCCCATTAAATACTTGATTGTACCATCTATTTTGGAAATCTGCTTTTGCAGAATACGGGGCAGCCTGTATTCACACTCTGCCTCCAGCTTCTTACGAAACGCCAAAGGAAGATTGGTCATTTCCGTAAAGGATGCGCCCTTCTGCATCCATCCATACAGCTGCTGCCCGCGAAAGGCAGCCTCTCCCAGTCCCTTTGCAAACGCCTTCGTTTCCGCTAAGGTCATCCCTAACAAATCCGGTTTTTCCGCCACACTGACCTCACTTTCTCCGCATTCTGCAAATGTAGAATCCATCCGTCCCGTGCATATGGGGCAACAGCGTCACACTGCTCTGTTCCCCTTCTCCAAAAGAAAAGGGTGCCGGTTCAAACGCGGGATGTTCTGTCAAAAAGCGATCCGTTACACCTGCATTCTCCGCAGGATTTAAAGTACACGTGGAATACACCAATATTCCGCCGGACCGTACATATGCGGATGCTCCCACAAGCACCTCATACTGCACCCCTGGCAAGCGATCCAGCGCATCCATATCTTTGTACTTGATATCCGGTTTCTTTCCGATCACTCCAAGACCGGAGCACGGCGCATCACACAGCACCCGATCCGCTTTTCCAATTAAATCTGTAAGAGGATCCCTCGCATCCCGTTCATCCGTCTGCAGAATGGATATTCCAAGTTTTTTCGCCCCCCGCTGAATCAGCGACAGCTTGTTTACATGTAAATCAAACGCATAAATCTTACCGGAATTCTCCATATCCATAGCAACCGCAAAACTTTTTCCGCCGGGAGCAGCACAAACATCCGCAACTGTCTCTCCAGGGCGTGCCCCCAATATATGTGCACACAAAGCAGACGCTTCATCCTGCACAAACCAGTCTCCGGCTTCCACACCTTCCAACACCCCGTCAAAAGACGCTGTTTTCACACATCCGCCGCACAGTGCCGACACAGATCCATGCAAGCACTCGGCCGCCTCCGCAGCAGTATTGCGCAGCGTATTGACACGCAGCGCAGTTTCCTCCGGTTTTAAAAAAGCTGCAAAAATCTGTTCGGCTGTATCTGCACCGAACCATTCCGTAAATGCCCGGCAAAGGGACTCCGGCACAGAATACCGCACGGATAAGTAGTTCTCATCCGTCCGTTCCGGCATAGACACAGCGCATCCCTCCCGGACAAATGTACGCAGAACAGCGTTGACAAATCCGCGCCCCTTTGCAGGAGCCATGGATACAGACTGGGACACTGCCGCATGAGGCGGGATCCGATCCATAAACGCCAGTTGATATACACCAAGACGCAGCGCGCACAAAACTTCTTCATCCAATGTATGAACAGGTCGTCCTGAAAGCGAACCGATTATATAATCCAATGTGATCAACCGTTCTGTCACACCGTATACCAGCGCTGTATAAAGCCCCCGATCCGCACCGGACATTTCTGTCCGCCGCAAAACTGTATTCACTTCCAGATTGGTATACTTCCCTGCTTTCATTTTGCATAAAGAGGAAAACGCAGCCCGCCGTCCAGGATTGACCTTATTTACATCCATGTCAGCAATTCTCCCGCCTGGATCCGTCTGCCGCGCACAAAGTCTGCCGCAGGCATTCTGCCTTTTCCTTCGGGCAAGACACCGGTTATAAGCAGTTTTCTTCCGTCTCCGCATACCACAGTAAACCCGGCATCAGACAAATCTACCACCGTTCCTGCCGGGGCCTGTACACTGCCGTCTGCCATTTTTGCAGATACAATTTTCAAAAGCTTTCCATTTGGTGTTTTCGTCATCACCAAAGGATAGGGCGAAAGTCCCTGAATCTGATGGAGCAGCGTCTGAGCATCCCTTGAGAAATCCAATATACAGTCTTCTTTCAGAATTTTATTTGCATAGTTCGCCAGTGCATCGTCCTGTGGAACCGGTACTGCCGTGCCTGCTTCCAGCATAGGGACCACACGCACCAAAAGTCTGCCTGCCATAACGGCAAGCCGATCGTGAAGGGTTTCAAAATTATCCGCATCGGAAATCGGCGTTCCTTCCGACAAAAGCATATCCCCGGTATCCAGTCCCTCATTCATATACATAATGGTAATTCCGGTTTCCTGCTCTCCCTCCATAATTGCGCGCTGAATCGGCGCTGCACCGCGATATTTCGGAAGCAGAGAGCCGTGCGCATTGATGCAGCCAAGGCGGGGATATTCAAGAATATACGAAGGCAGAATTTTGCCGTAAGCAACAACTATGATGAGATCCGGCGCAAGCTGCGCAAGCGTTTCTGCAAATGCTCCGTCCTTCAATGTCTGCGGCTGATATACATCAATCCCCTCTTCCTGTGCATACACCTTCACCGGCGGAGGAACCATTTGATACCCGCGCCCCTTCGGCTTGTCCGGCTGTGTTACAGCGGCAACCACGTTCAGTTCCGCCTCCACCAAAGCACGCAGGCAAATCTGTGCAAAATCAGGTGTTCCCATAAAAACAATCCGCATAATATCTCCCTCTCTGTAAGTGCCGTTCCGTTCACTCGTCAATTTCACATTCCTCGGCATGATCAATAAATAATATGCCGTCCAAATGATCAATCTCATGGCAAAAGGCTCTTGCTGTCAGCCCGCTTCCAGACACGGTAAATGTTTTCCCATCCCGGTCCTGCGCCTGCACGGTAACATGCATCGGACGGTTCGTGTAGCCCCACCGCCCCGGCACAGACAAACATCCTTCCAAATCCCGCTGGTGCCCGCTCCGTTCAATAATCTGCGGATTGATCAATTCTATCATTTCATCGTTTTCATTTACAACAATAACAACCCGTCTGCGTACTCCTACCTGGGGTGCAGCAAGTCCTACCCCATCCGCATCGGCAAGCGTTTCCCGCATATCATCCAACAATGTGAGAATCCGCGGAGTAATCTCCTCCACCGGGCGGCATTTTCCACGGAGAACTGGGTCTCCTTCTTTCACTATATTCCGAATTGCCATATTATAAAACCATACCTTTCATTATCTATAAACTGGAGGGATTCAAGTCTGCACTGATCGTCAGATTTTTTGTTCCGCTCTTTCCAAAGGCAGCCAATATGCTACCAATCATTTTCCGTGCGCGCCTGTTCAGGCGGCATTTGATAACCAAGCGCATTCTGCATACATTCTGCACCCGGTAAATCGGCGTTTCAAAGGGTCCGAACACCACAGCTTCCACATCCTGAAACGCACCTTTCAAAAGCTCCTTTACATTCTCCGCAAGCTTGGCGGCAGATGCGGCAAGTAAAGCTTCGTCGCTGCTGCATAAAGTAACAACGGCAATATCGCAAAACGGCGGAAACACTAATGCCTGCCGCAGCGGAATTTCACGCTCATAAAAGGATTTATAATCCTGCATCGCTGCCATTCGAATGACCGGAGAATCCGGATTATAGGTTTGCACCACTGCAATTCCCGGTTCATTTGCGCGTCCTGCACGGCCAATCGCCTGAGTCAGCATGGAGAATGTACGTTCTGCCGCCCGAAAATCGTCTAAATACAAACTGCCATCTGCATTCATAACGCCAACCAAGGTCACATGAGGAAAGTCATGTCCCTTAGTAACCATTTGTGTTCCAAGCAAAACGTCTGCTCCGCCCTCACGAAAATTCTCAATCAATTCCCGATGGGACATTTTCGTCTGGGTGGTATCCATATCCATACGCAGCACCCGCAGTCCTGGCACAAGACGTTCGATCTCCTCCTGCGCCTGCTGCGTACCACAGCCCATAAACCGAAAGTGCTCTGCGCCGCAGGACGGGCACGTACTTGGCACTGGCGTGCGGTATCCGCAATAATGACAGGCAAGATCTCCACGCTCACTGCGGCGGCGGAAATAATCCTGCGCATCCTCTGTCACACCAATCGGCGCACGGGTATGATATGTCAGCGACACAGAACAGTTGGGGCACCGTATTGCTTCGCCGCACACCCGACAGCTTACAGCGCTGCTGTAACCCCGACGGTTCAGAAATATGATTGCCTGGGATTTTTTATCTCGTACCTCTTTGAGGCGCTCCAGCAATCCAATACTAATTGGAGAGGTGTTCCCCGCATCTATCTCACTGCGCATATCACAAACCGCTACATCAGGGAGCCGTGCTTTTCCGTAGCGCTGCTGCATTTCAATTAAGGTGTATATACCTGACATCGCCTTATAATATGAACTGAGTGAGGGAGTTGCAGAGGACAGAAGCAACAATGCATTATGCTGTCCGCAGCGATACCGCGCCACATCGTGCGCCAGATATTTGGGGTCTGTATCTGATTTATACGTATGCTCCTGTTCTTCGTCAATAACGATCATTCCGATATTGGGAATCGGTGCAAAAATTGCGCTGCGCGTACCAATTACCACATCTGCGAGTCCCTTGCGGATCCGTTTCCATGCATCGTACCGTTCTCCGGCAGATAATTTGGAATGAATGACAGCAATACGATTTCCATAACATTTGCAGAAATACTCTACCACCTGCGGCGTAAGGGAAATCTCCGGCACCAGGACAATCACCCCGCGCTTGTCCTGCAAAACCCGGTCAATCATCTCTTTGATCACCCTGGTTTTTCCGCTGCCGGTCACTCCATGGAGCAGCGCTGCCGCTGCTCCGCTAGCATACAGCGCTTCTAATTTGTCATACGCTTCCTGCTGCTGTACAGATAAAGGCATCTCCTCCTGCAAAACAGTATCTTCCGGAATCGCATAAGGATTTCGGTAGCTTTCAACACGTTCCACATGGATCATCTGCTTTTTTTCCAATGCATTCAGCTGGACTTTCGCCCTGACACCGATTCGTTCAAACAACTCCTCGGCGCTGATTCTTCCGGTCTTGGACAACGCAACTAAAATCTGTGCCTGCAAGGGACTTTTCAGTTTGCCCGCTGTTACCATACTTGCAAAGCTATCCATTACAGGAGAAATGAACGCATCAAATCGATCGCTGGAACGAACCTTTATTTTGGACTGTCGCGTAACAACGCCGGATTTTACAAGAGATGCCGCCAATGTTGCAGCTTCATCACCAAATTTTGTTTTCAATTGCTGCGCGGAAACCTCGCCTCTCGCTTTGATATACGAATAAAAAAGCAGGGCTTTCTCAGACAGTTTTTTTAGTTTCTTTTCGTGATCTCCTTCGGCAGCGCTGTAGTAATCAAACATTTTTGACATTGCCGCCGCGGGAATAACCGTTCGAACAGCCTCGCCAAATGTGCACAGCGTATAATCACATAAAAACCGGCAGACGCCTAACATTTCTTCGTTCAGAAGCGGTCCGTCTCCGGTTACTGACAAAATCGGCTTTGTATTTTCATATGCGCTGCTCCCGCGCACCTCCGTTACAACCGCACGCGCGTGCCGGTTTCCGCGCCCAAAGGGAACGCTGACAAGGCTGCCTGAAAAAACAGTCTCAGAAAATTCGGCAGGAATATAATAATCATAAATCTGGTCGGCATGATATGGTGCGTCCAAAATACGCACTGCTGCAAATTCTCTAACCATATCATCCCTCCAAATAAATTTAAATTATCAATATACCAAATTACTGCCGCCATACTCGGCGGCAGTACTGCACAATCATAATACCGTTAATAGTGGTGGCTTTCCAAACAAGCTCCTACAAATCAAGACAAAAGCAGGACAGTCCCTCAGTCGCTTCGCGAAAGCCTCCTATGGCGCCATGCAAGGATTCTCACATGGGAGCCCACACCCACAAACTCCATCGTACTTCGCAAACATCACCCACCAAAGGAAGCAGCACGGCAAAGTCTTATCAAACTTTGCAAGCCTCCTTTGTGTAAAAGGAGGTGGCACGGCGTAGCCGTGACGGAGGAATTGTCCGTACTCATTTTCTTTTTACAGATTCTTCAAATTAGCAGTATGGATTATACAAAACCTCAGTCGCTTCACGACAACTCCCCTTGCTGGGAGGAGCCTTTTTAGTTTGTGCTCCGCTATCCTTATTCCTCAGTTTCTGCCTCATCAGCTGTTGCTGCATTTTCTTCATCTACTTCATCATCCGTCAAACCGACGATCACAAAATCTTTATTGTACAAACCGTTTACCGCAGTTTTTACCGCTTTATCGTCCCGATACTCCTTGCGGATCATAGAAGCAATACTCTTGTCCGTTTCCTTATTTGCAATCCGCCGCTCTGCAAGCTCTCTCTGCGCAACATACTCATCTGTAATCATTTTGGCGCACTTTGCAGTTGCAATAACCAAAGTATATCTGTTGAATTTGTTCTGCGTGAGTTCTGCAATAGATGGTGTAATCATAATTTGTCTACCTCTTCTGATTCTTATATTATGCTAAAAACGCATTGATTTCTTCTGTCATTCTGCCCGATTTTGCACTTTCCGCGCAGATAATTTCACAAATATGCGCAGCACAGGCATCTATCCCGTCCCGTTCATTGATTACAATATAATCATACTCCGGTGCAAGCTTAATCTCTTCTGCAGCCCGCGCCAAGCGCTTTTCCACAGTTTCTATAGATTCCGTTCCGCGCCCCAAAAGACGTTCACGCATTTCTTCAATCGTCGGCGGAATAAGCATAATAGAAACGGCATCCGGATACAGCTTTTTAATCTGCGCCGCCCCTTCTACTTCAATTTCCAGAATCATATTTTTCCCGGACGATGTAATTCGCTGCGCCTCTTTTTTGGGCGTTCCGTAATAATTGCCGCAGTAACTGGTATATTCCAGTATTTCTTCCCGTGCGACCATTTCTTCAAAAGCATCGCGATCCATGAAATAATATTCTCTGCCGTCCTCTTCACCCGCTCTGGGCGGTCTGGTCGTAGCAGATACGGATAATGCAAGTTCTGGCATCATCTCACGCAGCCGCTTCACCACAGTTCCCTTTCCGCCGCCGGAAGGACCGGAGATGACGATTAAAAAACCTTTTTTACTCATGGGTTTCCTCCTCTTCCTCTCCTGTAAGTCTTGCCGCAATCGTTTCCGGCTGAATTGACGACAAAATGATATGATCACTGTCTGTTATCACAATGCCTCTGGTTCTGCGCCCGCTGGTACAGTCAATCGCTCTGCCGCTGTCTTTCGCATCCTGAATCAACCGTTTTGCCGGGGCGCTGTCCGGACCGATTACTGCCACAACCCGCGCCGCAGCAATCATGTTATTAAATCCTACGTTGATAAATTTCATTCTTTTTAACCGTTCCTGCTGCTTATTCTATATTTTGCACCTGCTCCCGGATTTTCTCCAGCAGCGCCTTCACATCAACAACCAAATGAGCAATGTCCGTATTTCCCGCCTTGGAACCGATGGTGTTGATTTCCCGGTTCATTTCCTGAAGCAGAAAATCCAGCTTCCGCCCCACAGCCTCACCGCGTTCCACAATTTCCCGGAATGTTGCAAAATGGCTGTTCAACCGCACCAATTCCTCATCAATAGCAGCTTTGTCCGCATAAATGGCAGCCTCCGTCAATATACGCTGTTCATTCGCTTCGGCATCAAAATCCTGCAAAAACTTTTTTATCCGTTCTACAAGCTTGGGTGTATACCCTTGAATGTCGGTCTCGGAAATTTCTCCGATTTTTTCACAAATTGCACGAATGCAGACAAGCTTTCCTTCGATATCGTCAATCAGCCGCTGTCCCTCCGCCCTGCGCTGCTCCAAAAAGGATACAAGCGCCTGGGTCAATATGGGACACACATCTGCCCAATCCTGCCCGTCATCGTCTTCGGGCGTGCGCACGGAAAAGAGTTCCTTATTTTGCGCTACCCGCATTACGGACAGATCATCCCGCAATCCGAACTGATCCCGTAATTGCTCAAGCGCGTGAATATAGGCAGCAGCTAAAGCGGTATCCAGCACAATATCCGTTCCTGTCTGCTGCAGAACTTCCACCCCTATGTATACTTCCACCTTGCCGCGGGAAACCCCCTGCGCAGCCAAAAGTCCCTTGACTTTCTCTTCAAGGTACGCATACATACGGGGAAGTTTCACTGTAGCGTCCATATATCTGCTGTTGACAGATTTTATTTCCACTGTAATGATTTTTGAACCATCCTGAGAAGTACCTCTGCTTCTTCCGAATGCCGTCATGCTGTTAGGCATAGCTACACCTTTCTAAAATCGCAAAAACTATATGGAGCGCCCTGCGATAGATTTCACCTATTTTATCGATACTTATTTATTATATACCCCCCCAGTCTGTTTGTCAACTTTTCTATCACTTTTTTTAACGCGCTCTTCCCATAGAACCGCGCCGGCATTTAGTAAAATCGGCGCAAGGATCATGCCGCCAACACCTGCAAGACAGAACCCAGCATACACAAAAATCAACGCAATCACCGGATGCACGCCAGCATTTTTTCCAAGGATTTTCGGCTCAATTGCCTGCCGCACAATATACATTACTCCAAGCAGCACCAAAAGCTGAATACCGCGCACACCGTCCCCTTCAATAAAAGCCAGTACAGTCCATGGCACTAATACCGTACCCACTCCAAGAACCGGCAGCACATCTACAACAGCGATCAGCAATGCCGCGAGCACTGCGTACCGAACACCCATAACTAAAAAGCCGCACAACAGTTCGGCAAAGGTTATAAGCATAATCACAAGATATGCTTTCACAAACCGCCCCAGTCCCCGCATGATGATAGATACAGTTTGACTGATTTTATCCAGCACCTGGGGCGGCAGAAACGCATCCGCCATTTTGCTGATTCCTTTGCTGTCCAGGCAGAAATAAAACAATGCAATAATCCCAACGAACAATGTGAATACAAAGGACGGCAAATGCCCCAGAATATCCCCTGCCCAGCCCGCTACCCAAGAGCTGATCTGAGACACTGCGCCCTTAACCATCTCTGGAAAAGTATCAGAAAAATCCCCGGAGCCCAAATGAAATCGCTTTCCGAAGCCCGCAATTTTGTCTGCAAGCTTGCTCACCGGATTGTCCGGCTGGTCAAGTGTCTCGCTTAGCGCTGTTACTGCTTCCGATGCTTCTTTTATTAAAATAGACGCGCCAAACCATATCAGCGCGGTAATCAGTGCCGCTGTTATAACAATCAATGTCACCGCCCAAAAAGCGTGGGAAGTTTTTGTCTTTTTATGAAGCCATGCTGCAATCGGCCGTACCGCGCAGGAAATTGCATATGCCAGGGCAAAGGGCAGCAGCACCGGAAATGCATATTTGAGAAGCAGCCAAATACCCGCCGCGCAAATTGCTCCGCAAAATCCATATAACGCAAACCGAAGCAGCTTTTCCGTTGTCATAATAATCCTCCCGCCACTGATAGAATCTCTTTTTCAAGTATATGCCAATTTTTTATATTATTAACAGAAAAGCCTTTACATAAATCATAAGATTTGCTACAATGATTTTTAATGTATGTTATCCGGATCCAGTGTTCAGGTAGCATCTATATTTATAATACGAAAAGAAAGGTAGTAAATCATGAAAAAGGTTTTATCACTTATACTTGCGCTTGCCATGTGCAGTCTGCTGGCTGCATGTGCTGACGAGCAAAAAAGCGATGACGGCGATTCCCAAGGAAATTCCAACGCAAACCCTGTGCATGTGGAAATGTCTGTAAAAGATTTTGGTGTAATTGAACTGGAGCTGTATCCGGATATTGCACCGATCACTGTGGAAAACTTTGTTTCCCTTGTAAAAGATGGCTTTTATGACGGACTTACATTTCACCGAATTGTGTCCGGCTTTATGATTCAAGGCGGTGACCCGAAAGGAAACGGATCCGGCGGCAGTGAAAAAGAAATCAAAGGAGAGTTTTCAGAAAATGGCATAGAAAACACACTATCTCATACTCGTGGAGTAATTTCTATGGCAAGAAGCAACGATCCAAATTCCGCATCCAGTCAATTTTTTATCATGCATGCGGACGGAAAATTTCTGGACGGACAATACGCTGCATTTGGCAAGGTTACGGAAGGCTTAGACGTAGTGGATAAAATCGCCGCTGTAGAAGTGAAATTACCATATCCGGGCGCAAAGGAAAAATCCACTCCTGTAAATCCTGTATATATTGAATATATTAAAGTAGTCGACTAACCCATTTTTCTGCAATTGCAAAATATAAATTTGGAGGATTATTATGGACTCAAAAACAATCAATGCAACAATAACAATGGAAAACGGCAGTGAAATTGAACTGGAACTGTATCCGGACATTGCACCAATCACTGTAGAAAATTTCGTTTCTCTTGCGGAAGAAGGCTTTTATGACGGTTTGATTTTCCACCGTGTTATCGCAGGGTTTATGATTCAAGGCGGCGATCCCCAGGGAATCGGGATCGGCGGCAGCGGCAAAAATATTCAGGGAGAATTTGCTGCAAACGGTTTTAATAACACACTGTCTCACACCCGCGGCGTAATTTCTATGGCAAGAAGTCAAAACTTTAATTCTGCATCCAGCCAGTTCTTTATCATGCATGCGGACGGTACATTTCTGGACGGGCAATATGCTGCATTCGGCAAGGTAACAAAAGGAATTGAAATAGTAGATGAAATCGCCGGTGTGCAAACAAACGGTCAGGATAAGCCCCTTGTCGATCAACGTATGGCAAAAATCACAATTGCAAAATAAGCGAATTTGTAGTAAAAAGAGGCGCAACCGCGCCTCTTTTTACTACAAATGCAAAATATAATTCCTCATCCGTTGCGTGGAAGCTCCTTTGCTGGATGAGCCTTAGCTTTAGGTCATGCCTCCCCTGTGCAAGGAGAGGTAGCGCAGCTTTGCTGTGTTGGAGGGGATGTCTTACTATCATTTTGAAAAATCTGCAAATCGACAATATACCTAAACAATCCCTCAGTCTCCGCCATGCGGAGCCAGCTCCCTTTACACAAGGGAGCCTTGTTAGTTTGAACTCCGCAATAACTTCCTTTTACTCATGGGAGTCTAACCCTCAATCCAAGCAAGCCTCCCATGTGAGGATCCGCTACGCGGCTCCATAGGGAGGTGGCACAGCCTTGCTGTACCGGAGGGATTGTTTTACTTTAATATATAGTTTACACAAATTTACAGTACTGCTTTGACAGCCCCACCCAACATCTGAAAGATTTCTTATACCAATCGTATTCTTCATACAACAAACAGGACGCTTTCCATAATGGAAAGCGTCCTGTTCTGCATTTGTAAAATTACTTATCTAACAAAGCTTTTTCTTTTTTTGTAAACAACCACACAACCGATACCCATTACAACTGCAGCAAGTGCAATGTAAATCATTGCATCACCCGTTGCAACAGTATACTTGTAGGTGTCTTTCAGAGCCAGCTTCAAATCAGCTGCAGTAATTGCATCCGATGCGGGCTTGATAAGAATCTCAAAGTAAACTTCTCCAGGATTCATTGCCTTAACCTGCGCGAAGTCTGTAATTGTGATGAGATACTTACCATTGCCCAAGTCTTCTACTTTGTAAGTACCCTCATTCAAACCGGAAATGGAATCCAGTGTTCCGGCTGCGGGATCCATAGTAACCTCAAAGGACAGAGCAGTTGCCTGCTTGTAAAGAGATGTTACATATACAGGGAGACGGAAGAGACCGTTTTCATCCTTGTATACATTGGATACATCCAAATCGTTGCTGCCGGTAGCGGTGCCGGTGGTGCCGCCAACATTACCGCCGCCGTTGTTGTTTCCGCCTTCATTTACATTTGCATCCGCTTTCTTACCAACTGCGTTGTAAATACGAATGTTATCCATCTGGAACTGGGTATTAAACATACGCCACAACATCAGTGTGCCATCCTTCTGATGCTCGTCACCGGAATAGTAGAAGTAACGGTTCCAGAAGTCTTCACCAAAGATTGCTTCATCATTGATGTAAAGACGTGCTGTGCAGGACTTGTTATCAAAAACAAATCTCCAATTGTACCATGTGTTAGGCTCCAATTTGTAATTTACAGCTGCCAAAGGAGCCTGATCACGCTGCTCAGAGTTTACAATTTTGAACTGACCGTCGTTGAAGTAATAGCCAATCTCGTATTCGTAAGCGTTACAGCCGCCGAACCAGTTGAACAGTGCAGGCGGATACTTGTCAATACCGGAATCTTCAGAATAGTTCTCGTTTCCAGTATACATAATATCAAATTCCATTGTGTAGGACAACGGGAACGAATATCTTTGATCTTCATTAGAAGAGTCAATGTAGGACTGCTCTACGTTCATGTCCGTATAGTCCAGAACATTGCCATGTGCGGGATCGCCAGAATCTACGATCATACCCTGGTAAGCACCGCCCCATATATCCAAATCGGAATCATTGTCATATGTGAGGGTTGTGAGCTGATCTTTAGAAGTCAGCGGGTTCTGACGTGCAATATCTCCGCCCAGGTAATCATAGTAAACGCCCTGATCGAAGCCAGAGAAATCTCTCTGGAAGTTCTCAAGCTGTGCAGGGTTATATGTGGTATATCCTGCCTCAGGTGTAATTTCATCGCTAACAAGCATTACGCTGTTGGAGCCACCGCAGGTAGCCAACGCTTCATCAATCTGAGAGCCGCAGATACCGGAACCCCAAGCAAGGTAGTTGGAATATCCGCTGGAACCGGGTTCACCGTTGAATACAACCATGGATACGCCGAGTTCACGGTTAATACCGCCCCAAACGGACTCATCCACTGTAGCAGTGGTATCCAATGTCACAACACCAGTTTCATTATAGAAGATATAGTTCCACGGAATCGCTACTTCATATGTAGTATAACCAGCATTCGTGTCCGCAGAATAGGTCATACCTGCAGGAGCAACTGCAACTTTTGCAGCACCCTTAGCAGGGTTGTTATATTCAGTCATACCGATTTTTCTGGTGTTTTCAAACATTTCAATGAATCCACCGGCGATCTGTGTATAACCAATAATAAAGTCAGGAATCAAAGCAGGCTGAGCCCACGGCTTATCACCATAATTAGAATCAAACGTGTCTCCAAACATCAGAGAGTTCGGTCCTTCATAGTCGACATAGATCTGCATAGCGTCGCCGTTCCAAGTATTGGTCTTGCCGCCCTTCAGAGAATGTCCGTCCAGATCTCTTACTTTAACGCCAACATAGAAATAGTTTGCGTCCCAACCGAACCATACATCGTAGGACATAACTTTGTCCTGTGCAGCATAGCCGGGTCTCCAATAAAAGAACGTGTTTTCCACAGGTTCTTTGCTTGACGTGGTAGCAGCATTTGTACTGGTTACAGAGAAGTTCGGGGCACCCCATTCTTCATAGCTGATATACCCGTCAATTGTAGGCGGCGTTGTAAATAAGCTTGCATACTCATACTTGATATACAAAGCTTCCGCGCCTGCGGGAATTGCCAGTGCAACTGCGGATAAAAGCATCGCAGCAAGCAACACCCATGTAATTGCTTTTTTCATTACGAATTACCTCCAGCAAAATTAAGCGTCTGTGCATAAATGCACAAAGATAGCCTTACATGTTCATTATATATAGATTCACCAAATTTGTCAATAGAGATCTTAAAAAGTAGTAGATTTTTTATGAAGTATATCCATGTAAATACTGTTTGAAACGTCAAATTTTTCCAAAAACAGATGAAAGAGGTGTAATCTGCAAATGCCGAAATTAGTATTTATAGGATTCTGACAAATAATCCCGTGTCATTTTTGGGGACGCACTGGCTTTACCCCACGCCTCTCTTGTCTCGCCCAAGCGCAGCGCTCGAGACGGAAGGAGTGTTTAGTAATAACCGCCAACTTAATATTCCTGCAAAATGACGGCAGAACAATCCCCCACTCGCTACGTGGGTTGCCCCCTTTGCACAAGGGGGCCTAACCCATCGAGCCAAGCCTCCCCTGTGCAAGGGGAGGTGGCACAGCTTTGCTGTGACGGAGGGGTTGTTCAAGTTAAACTTTTGATTTATTAATACTACAAAATGATAGTATAACTATCCCCTACCCGCTTACGTGGGTTGCCCCTTTTGCACAAGGGGGCCTTTTTAATTTTGTATTCGCAATCGAGACGGAGGGAGTGTTCGCAGCAAACCACCGTTCGAAGATACCGCTAAATAGAGCATAATAACTATAACACAATTCTCCTAAAAAGGAGGATCTGCCATGGCAGATCCTTCCTTTAATCAATTATTCCTCTTTTTCACCTGCTGCAGCCTTTCCGCAGGCAGGGCAAATTAAGCTTTCCGGATCCAATGTTTCATCATAGCAAATTGTTTCACCGCAGTTGGCACACATGAGCATCCGCTGTTCTGTATCATTGCAGCCGCAGCAGCTGTCACAGTCGCAATCCTCGTCGAAATCGTCTTCCTCATCCTCATCAAAAAGCAGTTCTTCCACATCACCAAGATCTGCATCAATCTCTTCGATATAATCCTGAAGGCGGCTGCATTCCTGCTCCAACGCTTCAATGGCATTGCTCATATCCGATACAAGCGTCAACAGTTCGCCGATCACTTTTCCTTCCGGTTTAGTCTGATCCAAATTGAGTCCCTGCGCCAATCCCTGCAAATATGCGCTTTTTTCCCCAAGTTTCATGTTCAATTCATCCTTTCTTTTCTTCACTGTATAATAACGGAAACGGGGCCGAAACGCAAACCGCCCCGACCGCCGTCATGTGTAATTTTATGCCCGTTCCAGATATTCACCGGTTCTGGTGTCAATTTTAACGCGCTCACCCTGGTTAATAAACAAAGGTACGCGGATTACCGCACCGGTTTCCAGCGTTGCATTCTTCGTCGCACCGGTGGCTGTGTCGCCCTTTACGCCCGGATCTGCATCTGTGATTTCCAGTTCAACAAACATAGGCGGCTCAACAGAAAATACATTGCCCTTATAGGATTTGATGCTGCAGATCATTTCCTCTTTCACATACTTAAAGTTTTCAGAAAGTTTGTCAGCATTCAAAGGCATCTGTTCAAAGGTCTCCATATCCATAAAGTAATACAGTTCACCGTCATTGTACAGATACTGCATATCCTTGCGATCAATACGTGCATCCTCGTACTTATCCGTGGGAGAAAATGTTTTTTCAACAACTGCTCCGGTAATCACATTACGCAGCTTTGTACGAACAAAAGCCGCACCTTTTCCGGGCTTAACATGCTGGAATTCAATAACCTGCATTACCTGCCCGTCCATATCAAAGGTGATACCGTTTTTAAAATCGCCTGCTACAACCATACGCTCAGTTATCCTGTCTAACAGGATAGCTCCTTTCCTATATTCATGTACAAATTCGCTTGCTCCGTTTTATTTTAATACAAACCTGCGCATTTTGCAAGGGGGTTGCGCCATTTTTTGTCCAACAAGGCAAAAATACGAAATTTTTTTAATAAGAGCCGAAGGCCCATCATACAGCTATATTTCAATCAGTTCTTTCGGACAGCGGGTCAGGTTCCGCGCGCCGCCAGGTACAATACAAACCATATCCTCAATCCGGCATCCATACTGCCCTGCAAGATAAATTCCCGGTTCTACCGTCACAATTTCCCCAGCACGCAGCTTGGCACCGCCGCTGCGTATATTCAGATTTGGCAATTCATGGATTTCCAAGCCAACGCCGTGTCCGAGTCCGTGACCGAATGCACCTGCATATCCCGCATGATCAATCATATCCCGTGCAATCTGATCCATTTTAAAGCAAGACTGCCCCTCGCCGATTGCATCCAACACTGCCTCCTGTGCACGGAGAACTGTATCATATACCCGGCGCATCTGTGCGTCCGCTTTGCCGATTACAACCGTTCGGGTCATATCGGAATGATACCCTTCGTAGACTGCACCAAAATCAAAGGTAAGAAATCCTTTTTCCAGCGGCACATTCCGGGGAACCCCATGAGGCGATGAAGAAGCGGACCCGGAAACCGCAATCGTTTCAAAGCTGATACCCTGTGCTCCGTTTTTCTTCATTAGATATTCTAACTCTGCCGCAAGCTCCATTTCCGTTGCTGTATAGGTGATGCGGGACAAAAGCTGCTCAAATGCCGCCTCAGCAATCCGCTGCGCCCTCTCTACGCAGTCGATTTCATAAGCGTCTTTCACGCTGCGCAGTGTCTGAAACAAATCTCCCAAAGGCACAAACCGGATTCCCGGGCAGTCATGCTCCAAAGCTGCCAATCCTCGGCAGGTCAGTGTACCATCTTCATATCCTACCGTGCGAATACCGCCAGCCGTTAAAAGCATCGGCAGCCAAACCCGCCGCGGTTCCTCCGGCATAATCACCGTGAACAGTTCTCTCGGAATGGTGCGCCGCGCCGCTTCCGCATACCGGAAATCCTGAAAGGCATACGCCTCGTCCATAGTAATCAGCAAGGTTCCATCCGGATTTGAAAATCCGCTGGCATACAGATGATTTTCCACGCCGGTTACCCATATTGCATCCAATCCCATCGCCTGCATTGACACGCGCAGCGCATTCAAGCGCCCGGTTAAAATTTCTTTCATAGCGAATCCCTCCACTTATTCCTTTATATCATGGATCTGCCGGTACCTGCGCAGATACGGTTTCTCCAGCAACCGCTTAAACCGAAAGAATAGGGTTTTCTTATCCCGTATCGGCGGAACAATCCACGCAGGAATACCAAACCGCTTCCCTGCCGCGCAATCGGTGAGAAGCTGATCTCCCAAAAGGATTGCCTGCTCCTTTGTAGTTCCAAGCTGTGCGCACGCAGCCGCCAGAAATTTCGTTTTCGGCTTGCCCGCCTCCGCAAAAGCCACGCATCCCAAAGGTTCGTTAAACAGTTCCACCCGTTCTTTATTATTATTGGAAACAAATGCAACGGAAATCCCCGACCGCCGCATTTTCTCTATCCATTCCGTCAGCTTTGCAGGCGGAAGGGGATCATCGTAGGTAGCCAGCGTATTGTCAATATCACATAGCAGAACGCTGCATTCCTCAGAACGCACCATATCCGGCGTGATCTCATAATAATGCCCGAACATCCGGTCAGGCACAAGCCATTTTTCAAATATCAAACCATGCTCCCTTAATATACATATATATGTTGCACAACAGTATAGCACAAAAAAGCAGTCTGTGCAACAAGCCGTTTCGGATGATTTTCAGAAATTTAATAATATTGCGTATAATCAGAAATACATTGCCATTAAAATATATTCCAATCAAATATATTTACGAGGTAAGCTATGAGATTTCGAGAACGGGTCGCACAGTTTTTCTACGGTCGCTACGGTATCGACAGTCTGTATTACGGTCTGCTTGTTTCCATTCTGATTTTATGGGTCCTGCGCGTTATTTTTGCATCTCTCACACCAGTCAGCATCATTATTTATATACTGGAAACCGTATTGCTTTTCTGGATGCTGTATCGCTGCCTGTCCAGAAACATTTCCGCCCGCCGGCATGAAAATGAGATTTTCACCTCATTTTGGAAAAAAATCAAAAACTTCTTCATTCTGCAAAAAAACAAAATCCGGGATTTTAAAGAGTACCGCTACAAAAAATGTCCTCACTGCAAAGCGGTGCTGCGTCTGCCAAAGCGGAAGGGCACCCATTCCGTAATTTGTCCCCGCTGTGCGAAACGCTTTGACGCAACCACACGAATATAAATAGGAAAGGTTCGGTCATGAAAATGCAGGAAATTGCACAAAGTGACACATCTATACAAATGGAGATTGTCACAAACTTTATTCAGGCAAAAATATCCTTTGCTCGAATTATGACGGAAATTGTGCAGGAGTTTGGGCTCACACCGCTTTCCTCTATCACACTCAATCTGATCGCGAATCAGGAAAATCCTACTGTCAGCAGTGTTTTCAAAGCTTTGGATCTGAATCAAGGAAATGTTTCCTCCATGTGTAAAAAGTTGGAAAGCGATGGATTTATTATACGCCAGCGAAACAAAAAGGATGAACGCAGTGTAGTGCTTTTGATAACAGAACAAGGAAGAGACGCACTAAACGGGATAGAACAAATGCTGCGCGCCCATTTCTGCAATAACACAGCCGTTTCATCAAAGGAATTGCAAAAAGCCGCGGCTGGAATTGAAACATTGAAAAAAATCGCACACAGTATCGAAGAACAGCTCTGCAAAAAAGAGGAGGGTATGCAAAAATGCTTGAATTGAAGAACATCCGGAAAACGTACATTACCGGAGATACCAAAACCGCTGCGCTGGACGGAGTAAGCCTGTCCTTTGGCAGCAATGAATTTGTGGCAATTCTGGGTGCCAGCGGATCCGGAAAAACCACACTCCTAAACGTAGTCGGCGGACTGGATCAATATGAATCGGGAGATCTTGTGATCAACGGCACCTCCACAAAGGAATACAAGGACAGGAACTGGGATTCCTACCGCAATCACTCTGTGGGCTTTGTATTTCAAAGTTACAATCTGATTCCCCACCAGTCTGTGCTGTCCAACGTGGAGTTGGCGCTGACCCTGTCCGGCGTTTCTAAATCGGAACGGCGCAAAAGAGCCAAAGAAGCACTTTGCCAGGTAGGGTTGGAAAGCCAAATTCACAAAAAGCCTTCTCAAATGTCCGGCGGACAGATGCAGCGGGTTGCTATTGCGAGAGCGCTGGTCAACAATCCGGAAATTATCCTTGCAGACGAACCCACCGGCGCGCTGGACACAGAAACCAGCGTACAAATCATGGAATTGCTGCAAAAGGTTGCCCAGGACAGACTGGTTATCATGGTCACCCATAATCCGGAACTTGCCGAAACCTACGCCACTCGGATTGTCCGGCTGCGGGACGGAAAGGTTGTTTCCGATGAAGCAAACACCCGGTACACCGCCAAAGCAGTGCCGGAAGCAAAACCGGCAGACGTCAAAAAAGAAGGGACTTCTTCCAAAAAGAAGAAAACCTCCATGTCTTTCTTCACAGCCCTTTCCCTTTCACTCAATAACTTAATGACGAAAAAGGGACGTACCGCCCTCACCTCTTTCGCAGGTTCCATTGGAATCATCGGCATTGCACTGATTTTGTCTCTTTCCAACGGCATCCAGCTTTATATCAACGATGTGCAGGAAGATACCCTTTCCGGTTATCCTGTCACCATACAAACAGAAAACATAGATTTGGAAGAAATGCTCACCGCATTTATGGGCACCGATGAAAAGAAATACGACGACGGTAAAATACACTCCTCCGCCCAAATCCAGGATATGTTCAACTCCCTTGCCTCTATGGATACTACCACCAACAATCTGACCGATTTTAAAACATTCCTTGACAGCAATGAGGAATTGAAAGAACATATCAGCGCAATCCAATACGGCTACGGGCTGGATCTGCTCATCTACGGATATGACACAGAAGACAATTTCATTACCGTAAATCCCTCCAACGTTATGACCGCTATGTACAGCGCAATGGGAATTTCCTATGACGACAGTGTAATGTCCGCCTCTCCCTATTCCCAGTATACCATGCAGGAAATGAATGTTTGGTCAGAAATCATGCCCGGTGCAAATGGCGAACTCATCAACCCACTGGTAAAGGATCAATACAACCTACTGGCAGGCTCCTGGCCGACGGAATATGACGAAGTTGTTCTGGTTATCAGCAAGAGCGACGAACTCAGCGATGTATATCTGTACTCTCTGGGGCTGCGGGACCAAAGCGAAATCGACGAAATCATGTCTGCAGCCATGCGGGGTGAAACCACGGAAGTTACTGAACAAACATGGGAATATGACGAGCTTCTGGGACTTACCTTCCACGCAGTTCTTCCTTCCGATTACTACAATGACAATGACGGCGACGGCGTGTGGACAGATATGCGTGAAAACGAAGACTATATGAAAATTACCGCTGAAAACGGCATTCAACTGAAGGTCTCCGGCGTAATTCGTCCGGATGAAGATGCAGCCGCAACCTCCATCCGCGGCGCAGTGGGATATACTTCTGATTTGACCCGGTATATTATTGACCAGACCAATGCAAGCAAAATTGTCACACAGCAAAAAAATGATCCCTCCACAGACGTGTTTACAGGACTTCCCTTTGATGATGGAACCAATACGGAGCCGGAAGATTCAGAAAAAGCAGAAGCTTTTTCGGCATATGCCGCAGCGTTGTCTGCATCGGAAAAAGCGGATTTATTCAGACAAATCAGTACAAAAATCCCTGAAGATGTACTTGAACAAACAGTAAACGAGTATATGGCAGCCTACCCGGATCGGGCTTCCATGGAATCAGCGATTATAGCGGTATATCAGGAATCCGCCAATGCGGATGAGGCAACGATCCGCAGCTACATTGACAAAATGAGTGATGAAGATCTGGCAAAGCGTATGCAGGAAAATATTGCCAAAGCTGTCGCTGACGAATACACAAAGGAAATAGAAGCAAGCCTTGCGGGCCTCCCCGCGGATCAGCTTGCATTGCAGTTGGATGCACTGCTTTCCTCTGCAACCGTACAGCAAGCCGCTGTATACTATGACAACTACATGCCGCCTACTGTGTCCGATGCGACCTATGACGAAAACATTGCAAAGCTCAGTGCAGTGGATTTGAAAACCCCTTCCTCTATCAACATTTATGCTTCCAGCTTTGAAGCCAAAGATAAGATTGCAGAAATTGTTGAATCCTATAATGACAGCGTTGCGGAACAGGATAAAATTTCATACACAGACTATGTGGCAATTCTCATGTCCTCCATCACTACAATTATAAATGCAATTTCTTATGTACTCATTGCATTTGTATCCATATCTCTGGTTGTTTCTTCCATTATGATCGGGATTATCACGTATATTTCCGTTTTGGAACGTACCAAAGAAATCGGCATACTGCGTTCTATCGGTGCCTCCAAGCAGGATGTTTCCAGAGTGTTCAACGCAGAAACACTGATTGTAGGACTTACAGCAGGACTTCTTGGAATTGGCATTACTGCCCTGCTCTGCATTCCGGCAAATATTATTATCGAACATTTCACCGATATCGCCAATATGGCTGTATTACCTTGGCAGGCTGCCATTGTTCTGGTACTGATCAGTATGATACTGACTAGATATCCGGACTGATCCCCTCCAGACTTGCAGCAAAGAAAGATCCCGTAGAAGCCCTGCGCAGCGAGTAAGAAATGTGATCTTATAACAAGAAACGGCGTATACCCTCTGTAAGGGTATACGCCGTTTCTTATTACCTGTGCAAGGGGAGGTGGCGCAGCTTTGCTGTGTTCAAGTTAAACTTTCGATTTATTAACACTACAATATAACAATCCCTCAGTCTCCGCTTTGCGGAGCCAGCTCCCTTTGCACAAGGGAGCCTTTTTATTTGGTGCTCCGCGGCAATTCCTCTTACACATGGGAGCCTTTTATTGTTTATGCTCCGCAGCAACTTCCTTTATCAAAATGAATCTGCATCTTTTTTCAGAACTTAATACGGTGCACTGCCTGCAGTTCTGGGATAGGGAATCACATCCCGAATGTTGGAAATACCCGTTAAATACATAATAATCCGCTCAAACCCCAGTCCGAACCCTGCGTGGCGTGTACCGCCCCAGCGCCGCAGGTTGACATACCAGTCGTAATCCACCTCGTCCAACCCGCATTCCTGCATCCGTGCGCGAAGTACATCCAACCGCTCCTCACGCTGACTGCCGCCAATGATCTCTCCAACTCCCGGCACCAAAAGATCCATCGCCGCAACGGTTTTTCCGTCATCGTTCAACCGCATATAAAAAGACTTGATTTCCTTAGGATAATCGGTCACAAATACCGGTCCGCGGAATACCGCCTCCGTCAGATACCGCTCGTGCTCCGTCTGCAAGTCGCTGCCCCACTCCACGGGATACTGGAATGTATGCCCACTATCCTGCAAAAGTCGGATTGCTTCCGTATAAGTCATATGGTGACACGTACTTTCAGCAAGCCTCTGCAGTCGTTCCAATAATCCCGAATCTACAAACTGATTTAAAAATGCGATTTCCACGGCACACCGTGACAGGACTGCCTGAATAATATATTGGATCATATCCCATGCAAGCGTCATATCATCCGCCAGATCCGCAAAAGCAATTTCCGGTTCAATCATCCAAAATTCCGCCGCATGGCGGGCAGTGTTGGAATTTTCCGCACGGAAGGTAGGTCCAAACGTATAAATTTTTCCGAATGCCTGGGCAAAGGTTTCCCCCTCCAACTGACCGGACACAGTCAGATTTGCGCCTACCCCGAAAAAGTCCTGACTCCAATCCATCGCACCGGTTTCTGTATGCGGCAAATTGTTCATATCCAAAGCAGTCACACGAAACGTCTCTCCCGCGCCTTCACAGTCGCTGGCTGTAATGATCGGCGTGTGTACATACATAAATCCACGGTCGTGGAAAAATTGATGAATTGCATATGCTGTCTCGCTCCGAACACGGAAAACTGCTGAAAACAAATTGGTTCTAGGGCGCAGATATGCAATCTGCCGCAAAAATTCTACAGAGTGACGCTTTTTCTGCAAGGGGTAGTCGGGAGCACTTGCCCCTTCCAATTCCACAGAACACGCATGTACCTCAAGAGGCTGTTTTGCACTAGGCGTCAAGCATACCTCACCCCGCACAACCACAGCGGCTCCTACCTGATACCGAACCACCGCATCATACTCCGGCAGCCGTTCTCGTTCCAGTACAATCTGCATACCGGTAAAACAGCTGCCATCATTTAAATCTATAAATGCAAAAGCTTTAGAATCCCGCAGGCTGCGGATCCAACCTCCAAGCACCACTTCTCTGCCGCCGTATTCTGCAGGCTTTTCTAAAATATCACGAATAAAATCCCGCTTCATCCTTACAACTCCCTTTTATGAAAGAAAGCGCCTCATAAAATAGAAGCGCTTTCTTATTTATATTGAAAATGAACTGTTATTTATAGTATTCTACAAATGCGTCAAACAAATGCATATCATAATTGCCTGGCACATTTTTATAAAGTCCGCTTCCGATACGCTCGCTGTGTCCCATTTTACCCAGCACACGTCCATCGGGAGAAGTGATTCCCTCAATTGCGCAAACAGATCCGTTGGGGTTTTCGGGCGTTTCCATTGCAGGATTTCCGGAAAGATCCACATACTGTGTTGCGATTTGTCCGTTTTCCGCAAAACTGCGCACCAGCTCCGCAGATGCTACAAATCGCCCTTCTCCGTGAGAAATGGGAATTGTATGGATATCACCCGGCTTTGTTTTCATCAGCCACGGGGATTTGTTGGACGCCACACGGGTGTGCACCAGCATAGACTGGTGTCTGCCGATGGTGTTATACGTCAGTGTGGGACAAGTATCGTCTGTATCAACAATCTTTCCGAAGGGAACGAGTCCCAGCTTAATCAGTGCCTGGAAGCCGTTGCAGATACCAAGCATTAAGCCATCACGCTGTTCCAGCAGCTCGCTGACAGCGTCCCGCACAGCAACGCTGCGGAAAAATGCAGTAATGAACTTGCCGCTTCCATCCGGTTCGTCTCCGCCGGAGAATCCGCCGGGAATAAAGATCCCCTGCGCCTCACGTGCAGCTGCAGAAAAGCTGCGCACGGATTCTGCAATTCCTTCAGCGCTCAAGTTATTGATTACCATAACCTTTGCATTCGCACCGGCATCTTCCACAGCCTTTGCAGATTCATATTCGCAGTTTGTACCCGGGAACACCGGAATCAGCATGGTCGGCCGCACCACTGCCGCAGCAGGTTTTTTCCAGCTATCTGCTGTTGTTGTAAACACAGGTGCCGCGTCATATTTCTGTTTTGCATCCCGCGGGAATACGTCCTCCAGACGGCTGTCATATTTTTCTATGAGCGCCGCCAGATCTATCCGCTGACCATCAAAGGTTATACCAGCATCTGCCGTAGTTTTACCTAAAACGCAAGCAAACGGAACGTTTGTATCACCGGAACCAATTTCTACGATAAAGGAACCGTACTGATAAGCAAACAATTCCTCTAGGGAAATCCCTTCTGCAGCGGAGAAACCGATGCCGTTTCCAATCGCCATTTTGAATATCGCTTCTGCCGCGCCGCCGAATCCAGGCGTATATGCACTGAGAATGCGTCCTTCTTTTGCAAATGCAGAAATATGATCAAAGATTTCCCGCACATCCTTCGCATCAGGAATGCCCTTTGCATTATACCGGGGACGCAGCCACAGCACGGTGCTGCCCGCCTGCTTGAATTCCGGCGAAACAATGTTTCCGATTTTGTCAGTGGTAGCCGCAAAGGATACCAGCGTAGGCGGTACATCCATATGTTCAAACGTACCGCTCATGGAATCTTTTCCGCCAATAGATGCTGTCTCATAATCCAGCTGTGCACGCAGTGCCCCGAGAAGCGCTGCCAGCGGTTTTCCCCACCGTTTTCCGTCCTTACCGGGCTTTTCGAAATATTCCTGGAAGGAAAGGTACACATCTTTAAAGGATGCGCCTGCGGCGATCAGCTTGGATATGGATTCTACAACTGCCAAATACGCACCGGATGCAGGATCCTTTTCCATAATATAGGGGTTCCCGCCCCACGCCATCAGAGAGCATGCGTCTGTGTCTCCATGCTCCAGGGAAATCTTATTCACCATTGCTTGAATCGGCGTGCGCTGATATTTTCCGCCGAACGGCATCAAAACAGTGCCGGCGCCTACGGTAGAGTCAAACCGCTCAGACAATCCCTGCTTGGAGCACACATTCAAATCCTGCACCAGCGCGAACATACCGGCTGCAAAGTCAGCAGGAGTTTCTTTGGCAAATGCAGAAGGTGCAGCAGGAGCAATATCAATGTGCTTGGGCGCACCGTTGGAATTCAAGAATTCTCTGGAAAGGTTGACAATCTGTTTGCCGTTCCATTCCATAGTGAGACGAGGCTCCTCCTGCACAGTTGCAACAACGGTTGCTTCCAGATTTTCCTCCCATGCGAGCGCAATGAACCGTTCCACATCACATGGCTCCACAACAACCGCCATCCGTTCCTGAGACTCGGATATTGCAAGCTCCGTTCCGTCCAAACCTTCATATTTTTTCGGCACTGCGTTCAGATCAATATGCAGTCCGTCTGCCAATTCCCCGATAGCAACGGACACACCGCCTGCACCGAAGTCATTGCAGCGCTTGATCATATGAGACGCTTCCGGATTCCGGAACAAGCGCTGAAGCTTGCGTTCTTCCGGAGCATTTCCCTTTTGGACTTCTGCACCGCAGGTTTCCAGAGAACTTGCCGTGTGAGATTTAGAAGACCCTGTCGCACCGCCGCAGCCGTCGCGTCCGGTACGTCCGCCAAGTAGAATCACAATATCACCGGGATCCGGTCGCTCTCTGCGCACGTTTTTGGCAGGTGCCGCAGCAACAACCGCCCCGATTTCCATACGTTTCGCAGCATATCCGTCATGATACAGCTCGTCCACCTGACCGGTTGCAAGACCGATCTGGTTGCCGTAGCTGGAATATCCTGCCGCAGCAGTCGTTACAATCTTTTTCTGAGGCAGTTTGCCGGGAATCGTATCTGCTACCGGACGGGTAGGATCCGCAGCGCCGGTAACACGCATGGCTGCATATGCATAAGAACGTCCAGACAGCGGATCACGGATTGCACCGCCGATACAGGTCGCAGCACCGCCGAACGGCTCAATTTCTGTGGGGTGATTATGGGTTTCGTTTTTGAACAGCAGGAGAAAATCTTCTTCCCCTTTATCTGTCTGCACCTTGATTTTTACTGTGCAGGCATTGATTTCTTCACTTTCATCCAAATTCGGAAGCTTGCCTTTGGCTTTCAGATACCGGGTTGCTACAGTAGCAATATCCATGAGGCAAATCGGCTTGGTACGTCCAAGCTCACGGCGCACTGCCAAATAATCCTGGTACAGCGCCTCCAGCTCCGCATCTTCAAAAGACACATTATCAATTTCCGTAAGGAAAGTGGTATGCCGGCAGTGGTCGGACCAGTAAGTATCAATCATACGGATTTCCGTTATGGTAGGATCCCGGTGTTCTCCGGCGAAATAGTCCCGACAGAAACGGATATCATCCAAATCCATTGCAAGGCTATATTTTTCTACAAACGCCGCAAGCCCCGCTTCATCCAATGCTGTAAAGCCTGTAAGGGTTTCCACCTGTTTTGGCATAGCATACTCTGTTTCCAGTGTGGCAATAGGTTCCAGGGATGCTTCACGGCTTTCCACAGGGTTGATCAGATACTGCTTGAGCGCCTGTATGTCTGCATTCGTCAGCGCCCCTTCCAGCACATACACCTTTGCGGTGCGCACCAGCGGCTTCTCACCCTGAGAGATAATCTGAACACACTGTGCCGCGGAGTCTGCACGCTGATCAAACTGCCCCGGCAGGTATTCCACAGCAAAAACAGTGCTGCCCGCATCAGCAGCAATTTCTTCCGTTACAACGTCCAGCTGAGGTTCAGCAAAAACAGTATATTTACATGCTTCAAACACTTCTGCTGATATGTTTTCCACGTCATATCGGTTCAGAATGCGCACGCCAGTGAGATTTTCTATTCCCAAAAAGCCGCGCACATCAGACAGGAGCGCCGCGCTTTCCACAGCAACATCTTTTTTCTTTTCAACAAAAATTCTGAATACCATTCTTCTCTCCGCTCCTTATTCCGCCTTGCAGGACAGCGCCTGCAAAGCCCGTTTGCCGATATCCCGGCGGCAGTATGCATTCGCAAAGGAAATTCTGTCAGCCGCTGCATATGCCCGATCAATCGCATCTTTCAGTTCAGGAGCTATTGCCGTTACGCCCAAAACTCTCCCACCTGCACTGCAAAGCACTCCGTCCTGTAATTTTGCACCTGCAAAGAATACCTGTCCGGCAAGCTCCTTTGGAACAGAAATCGGGAATCCAGTTTCATATTTTCCGGGATATCCGTTGGATGCCAAAATCACACAGCATGCGCTCGCGTCTGCAAACTGAACATCTACTTCTCCCAGTTTTCCGTCATGCACTGCTTCCATGATTGTAAGCAGATCGGTTTGCAACAGGGGCAGCACCACCTGGGTTTCGGGATCACCAAACCGACAGTTGTATTCAATCACCTTTGGACCATTTGGGGTAAGCATCAGGCCAAAATACAGGCAACCTTTGAAGGGACGTCCCTCTGCCTGCATTGCGCGAATCGTGGGGAGGAAAATAGTTTCCATACATTCTGCCGCAACTGCCTCTGTATAATAGGGGTTTGGTGCAACCGTTCCCATGCCGCCGGTGTTCAGTCCCGCGTCGCCGTCCAATGCACGTTTGTGATCCATGGAAGAAACCATAGGAACCAAGGTTTCACCGTCTGTAAACGCCAGCACAGACACTTCCGGACCGGTGAGAAATTCTTCCACCACAATGGATGTGCCGCTTTCCCCGAAGATTTTTTCTTCCATCATGGCACGGACTGTATTTTGCGCCTCGTCCACAGTTTCCACAATCACCGCGCCTTTGCCCAGTGCCAGTCCGTCCGCCTTAATTACGGTAGGCATGGGCGCCGTTTTGATATATTCCATGGCTTCGCTGGCATCGGTAAATGTACGGTAAGCTGCCGTAGGGATATGATATTTTGCCATAAGATTTTTGGAAAAAATCTTACTTCCTTCTATAATGGCCGCTTTTTTGTCCGGACCGAAGCAGGGGATACCAGCCGCTTCCAAGCTGTCTACCGCGCCCAGAACCAACGGATCATCGGGAGCGACAACCGCAAAATCAATCTTGTTTTCTACAGCAAACCGGGTGATTCCCTCAACGTCCTTGGCACCTATAGCAACACATTCTGCATCGGCTGCAATACCACCATTGCCCGGAAGGGCATAGATTTTCTCCACCCGGGTACTTTCCCGCAGTTTCTTGATAATGGCGTGCTCTCTGCCGCCGCCGCCTACTACTAAGATATTCATATATATGGGATATCCTTTCTCATATTATCATAAACGCAACCAACCGGACACAGGGACTGCCTGTGTCCGGCGGGATCTCAAAATCAATGATGGAACAAACGCATGCCGGTAAACGCCATGGAAATTCCGTATTTGTTGCAGGCGGAAATGACAACATCGTCCCGCACGCTGCCGCCGGGCTGCGCAATGTAGGACACACCGCTGCGGTATGCCCGAATAATGTTGTCGTCAAAGGGGAAGAACGCATCACTGCCAAGGGCAATTCCCCGAATCCCTGCAAGATATTCCTTTTTCTCCTGTGCGGTAAACACATCGGGACGTGCAGAGAAAAACTGCTGCCACTGTCCGTCAGCCAGTACATCGTCACTATCCTCGGAAAGATATACATCAATGGTATTATCCCTCACTGCACGGGGCACTGCTTCCAGGAACGGAAGCGCCAATACCTTCGGGTGCTGGCGCAGCAGCCAGTTGTCCGCCTTCTGACCTGCAAGACGGGTGCAGTGAATCCGGGACTGCTGTCCTGCTCCCACGCCGATAGCCTGTCCGTCCACTGCGTAGCAGACAGAGTTGGACTGGGTATATTTCAATGTAATCAGCGCAATAATCAAATCCCGCTTACCTGCGTCGGGGATCGTCTTATTTTCTGTTACAATATTGGACAGAAGTTCTTCATTGATTGCAAAATTGTTTCTTCCCTGCTCAAAGGAAATACCGAACACCTGCTTGGTTTCTTTTTCAGCAGGAACATAGCTTGGATCTATCTTTACAATATTATAGTTGCCCTTTTTCTTGGAACGAAGAATCTCCAACGCCTCCGGCTCATATCCGGGAGCGATCACACCATCGGAAACCTCACGCTGAATCAAACGTGCGGTAGTTACATCGCACACGTCGCTGAGTGCAATCCAGTCTCCGAAAGAGGACATACGGTCTGTTCCGCGGGCACGCGCATATGCACATGCAAGGGGAGAATCGTCCAAACCTTCAATATCATCTACAAAGCAAGCTTTTTTCAAGCACTCCGGCAGGGGAATTCCTACTGCGGCAGATGTGGGACTCACATGCTTGAAGGAGGTTGCTGCAGGCATATTCAGCGCGCCTTTGATTTCCTTCACAAGCTGCCAGCTGTTGAAAGCATCCAGAAAATTGATATATCCCGGCTTACCGTTCAAAATCTCAATAGGCAGTTCACTCCCGTCTTCCATATAAATTCTGGAAGGCTTCTGATTGGGATTGCAGCCATATTTCAGTTCAAATTCTTTCATGATTCTATCAAACCTTTCTTTGATTGGCGGCGGACTGCCCGCCTCACACGTTTTTATTCAGAACGCGGGTCTGTGCTTCCCCGCTCGCAAGGTCGATATAACGTACAAACAAAGAAATTTTGTTATCCTCGTGGAGGTTCTCCCAAATTTCCTTTGTAAATGCGTCAACATCATTGGGAATTTCCACCGGTTCAGGTTCCCCCGCAAAAGACGGCGGCGGGTTGCCGTCGCACTGATAGGTGTGAATAAACTGTCCCTCTCCCGCTGCCGCTTCATAGCAGAAATACTGCCGGGCGCAATGTGCTCCCGCAGCATCCGCAGCTTTCAGGATGCTCATTTTATAGGAAAAGGTTCCGTCTGCAAAAGTGAGCAACGCGCTGATTCTGGGGGTAAACAGCGGTGCGTCCGGCTCAAAGCACCGGGTTGCCAATGCGTCCTCCATGGTTTTGCCCTGGGAAAGAAAATCAAAAATCGTATCCGTCTGGTCTCCGTTGGTTACAATCAGATTGTTCTGCAGTGTACGTACAGGATAGTAAATAATCAGAGACGGATCCTCCACCTTTGATTCATCAAAGGCTTTGGTTTTCAAATCTTCTCCTTCTGCCGCAAACACCCGGTTCCGGCTGTTTGCGCTTCTTCCCATTATAAAATATGCGGCTACAGCAGACTTTCCGTCTGCGCTCATACCGGTTATGATACCCCGTCCGGGATATGCGTTGTCTTTCAGCAATGCGCCGATCTTATCCATATCGCAATCCTTTCTATTTTACAGTCGAACATTCTGTGATCTTTTTTCCCGCAGCAGCTTCTTGGATACCAGCTCCGCAGCGCGCGGAAGAATATCCCATTCCGCCTGCTTCATGATCCGCTTCTGCAGACTTTCCGGCGTGTCATCCTTACGCACCCGTACAGATTTTTGCAGAATAATCTTTCCGCCATCCGGAATTTCATTTACATAATGTACGGTAGCGCCACTGACCTTCACGCCGTATGCAAGCGCCGCTTCATGTACATGGAGTCCGTACATTCCTTTCCCGCAAAAAGACGGAATCAAGGACGGATGGATGTTAATAATCCGATTTGCAAAGCGCGCGGTAAACTTGGCAGACAATATACTCATAAAGCCCGCAAGCACAATCAGTTCGATTTCATGCTTTTCCAGAACGCGAATCAGTTCTTCTTCAAAGCGCTCTCCCACATCTTTTTTACAGACAGTTACCGCCTTGACGCCGGCTTCTGCCGCTCTGGTAATGGCATATGCCCCCGGATTGTTAGATACAACAAGCGCAATCTCTCCGCTGCGCAAACGATATTCCTTCTGGGCATCAATAAGCGCCTGTAAATTGGTTCCACCGCCGGAGACCAACACCGCAATTTTTATTTTATCGCTGTTCATCAATTTTTGTCCTCTTTGATTCATCAGCAAAGAACGATTCCTTCGTCACCCTCTGCAATTTCACCGAATATGTATGCATCCACGCCTGTATCCTGCAAAACAGATACAGCCAGATCTGCGTCTTTCTTTGCCACAGTTACGCACATGCCCACACCCATGTTATATGTATTGAACATATCCCGTTCAGGTATGCCGCCACGACTGGCAATCAAATCAAAAATCGCCGGAGTACGCACTGCGCTCTTTTCCACTTTTGCGGTAAAGCCCTTCGGAATGCTTCTGGGAATGTTCTCGTAAAAACCACCGCCGGTAATATGGGAAACCGCACGAACATCTGCTTTTTCAAACAGCGCCAGCATGGGTTTTACATAAATTTTTGTAGGCTCCAGCAGTGTCTCGCCCAGACTTGCACCGCCAAGCTCTGCTACAGGCGCGGTAAGATCCTGATTGTTTTCCAGATCAAACACCTTGCGAACCAGAGAAAATCCGTTGGAATGCACACCGCTGGAAGGAAGGGCAATCAGCACGTCCCCTTTTTCCATCCGGCTTCCGTCGATAATCTTTTCGCGATCTACAATGCCCACAGCAAAACCGGCAAGGTCATATTCGTCCTCCGGATAGAAGCCGGGCATCTCGGCAGTTTCGCCGCCGATCAACGCCGCACCGGATTGCACGCAGCCTTCTGCAATACCCGCCACTACAGACGCGATTTTCTCGGGAACATTTTTCCCGCACGCAATGTAGTCCAAAAAGAACAGGGGAGCCGCACCGCAGCAGATAATATCGTTCACACTCATTGCCACACAGTCGATACCAACGGTATCGTGCCGATCCAGCAGGAACGCGAGACGGAGCTTTGTGCCCACCCCATCCGTACCGGATACAAGAACAGGATCCTTCATGCCGGCAAATTCCGGACGGAACAAGCCGCCGAATCCGCCGATTCCGCTGACAACACCGGGCGTTACCGTGCGTCCGATGTGCTGCTTCATCAGTTCCACTGCTTTATAACCTGCAGTAATATCTACGCCGGCAGCCTTGTAGCTTTCACTTGCACTTTTCATCATATAATGACCATATCTTTCTTTGAATTTGTGACGGATTCGCTCTCGTCCGGGAGGCAAAACAGAAACCGGAACGTAAAATTTCGATTTCTGTTTTGCTTGGTATATCGTTCTTTATGATTTTATAGGAGATTTTTCCGGATTGATTCCCTCAGAAATTTTCCGTTCAAACCGGCTTTTGCCGTTGTCCTTCGGGATATCCGTAGGATAATTTTCATCAAAGCAAGCGGTGCAATAGCCCGACTCTTCGTCACCGCAAAGCTTTTTCACATTTTCGTTGCTGAGGTAAGCCAAGGAGTCTGCGCCCAGAATTTCACAAATTTCCGGAATCGTATGCCGGCACGCAATCAAAGCATCCTTGGAGTCAATATCCGTACCGTAATAGCACGGTCCCATGAAAGGAGGGCTGGAAATGCGGACATGCACTTCCTTCGCGCCTGCATCCCGCAAAAGCTTTACAATTCTGGCGCAGGTGGTTCCGCGGACAATGGAATCGTCAATCATGACAACCCGTTTGCCCTTTACCGTTTCAGAAATAGGATTCAGCTTGATTTTTACTTTATCTTCCCGAACTTCCTGACCGGGAGCTATAAATGTGCGACCAATGTATTTGTTCTTGACAAATCCAAGTCCGTAAGGAATGCCGGAGCTACGGGAATAGCCAAGCGCCGCATCCAATCCGGAATCAGGTACGCCGATTACAATATCCGCATCTACAGGACTTTCCTTTGCAAGAAATTCCCCGGCACGTACTCTGGCGCTATGAACGCTATATCCGTCCACCACAGAATCCGGTCTGGAAAAATAAATATATTCAAACACACACAGGCTGCGCGGTTTGGTTCCGCAATGATCCCGGATTACACGGATTCCATTTTTATCAAATACAACAATCTCGCCCGGTTCAATGTCCCGAACCAATGTTGCACCTACAGAATCCAGTGCACAGGATTCGCTTGCAACGATGTAGCTGCCGTCATCCCGCTGACCGTAGCAAAGCGGGCGGAATCCGCGGGGATCCCGTGCGGCAATCAACTTGGATGGAGACATAATTACCAGAGAATATGCGCCCTGAATTTTATGCATCGTACGGCTGACTGCTTCTTCAATAGAAGCCGAATTCAGTCGTTCCTTTGTAAGGATGTAGGAAATAACCTCTGTATCGCTGGTGGTATGGAATATGGAACCTTCCAATTCCAGCGCATTGCGCAGTTCAAACGAGTTGACAAGGTTTCCGTTGTGTGCCAGCGCCATTCTTCCCTTAACGTGGTCTACTACAATGGGCTGCGCATTGAGACGCCCGTCTGTGCCGGTTGTACCGTAACGCACATGCCCCACAGCGATGCTGCCTTTGCCAAGTCCCGATAAAATATCCGGCGTGAACACATCGTTCACCAGTCCGACATCTTTATAGGAAGTAAAAATACCGTCGTCATTCACCACAATACCGCAGGATTCCTGCCCTCTGTGCTGCAATGCAAACAGCCCGTAATATACAGAGTGGGCCAATTCCCCCGGCTGCGGTGCATAAATACCGAATACTCCGCACTCTTCATGTAGATTGCTCATGTAAGCTGATCCCTTTCCCCGCCGGCTCCATCCGGCGATCCGATTTTTGCATTCTTTTACTCGCCCAGAAGTCTTTTACAAATTTCCTGATATGCGTCTTCCACATTGCCCAGATCTCTGCGGAAACGGTCCTTATCCAGTTTTTCACGGGTTTCCATATCCCAGAAACGGCAGGTATCGGGAGAAATCTCATCTGCAAGAACAATCTTGCCGTCTGCGGTTTTACCGAATTCCAGTTTGAAATCTACCAGAAGAATGCCAATTGCTGCAAAGTACTTTTTGAGATACTCGTTCACGCGGAATGTAAGATCCTTAATGGTTTCAACTTCTTCTTTGGTTGCCCATCCGCAGGCATATACATGATACTCATTGACCATCGGATCGCCAAGATCATCATCCTTGAGGCAGAACTCTATTGTGGAACACTTCAGATCTGTTCCTTCCGGCACACCAAACCGCTTGGAAAAAGAGCCTGCCGCAATATTACGCACAATCACTTCCAGAGGAACGATAGATACCCGACGCACCAAAGTATCCCGCTCGCTCAGTTCTTCTACAAAATGTGTGGGGATCCCTTCCTGCTCCAGCTTGCCCATCAGGTAGTTTGTCACCCGGTTGTTGATTACGCCTTTGCCAGCAATTGTGCCTTTTTTCAGGCCGTTGAAAGCGGTAGCGTCATCCTTATAGGATACGATACACAAATTCGGATCGTCTGTGGCAAAAACTTTTTTGGCTTTACCCTCGTACATCTGCTCTCTTTTTTCCATTTTCAAAATCCCCCTATATAAAATCAATTATGATATTTTGCGCAAATTTCTGCATCTTTCTTCAAAACAGCTTCTGTGTTCTTTTCTCTAAGCGCGCCCAGCTTGTCCGCCAAATCCTTATCCTCTACAGCAAGAATCTGCGCTGCCAGAAGCGCTGCATTTGCAGCACCGTCAATGGCGACGGTAGCCACCGGCAGTCCGGAAGGCATCTGCACAGTGGATAGGAGCGCGTCCAGTCCGTCCAAAGTGGAACTTTTTACAGGAATTCCAATGACCGGCAAGGTAGTGTTTGCTGCAATCGCACCTGCCAGATGTGCAGCTTTTCCTGCTGCGGCAATAATCGCACCGAATCCGTTTTCACGTGCAGCTTTTGTAAAGGCAGCGCATGCCTCAGGCGTTCTGTGCGCACTGAACACGTGCACCTCTGTAGGAATCTCCAAGTCCTTCAAAGTATCCATTGCTTTGCCTACGACAGGCAAATCACTGTCACTTCCCATAATCACAGCAACTTTTTTCATCAATCAGTAACCATACCTTTCCTGAAATATACAGCGTTCCATAGCCGCCAGTCAATTCTCTTTTATACGTAATTTATTCGCAAAATGACACACAAGAAACAAAAAAGGCAGTCTTATTCCATAGAATAAGACGTGCCCAGACGGACGGCCGGATTCACCTTCGTTCCATTGCGGTTCCCCGCCAGGCACTGCCGGCGGCAGCCCTTTTCCGTCAGTTGCGAAAGCGTTTTTTCTACATCTTTATTGTAACACAGGGCAAAAATCATGTCAATCAAATCTGCTCTGGCATTTTTCACAAATTATCAACATAGAATTTGCTTTTTCTGCACGTTTTTCCGGCACATTAAACACCGCGCAAAGAAACAGAGGGAACGTATGGTAAAACGATATTCCGCAAGCCTTCCATTTCTTCTTTCGTATATGCACAAACACCGCTTCCCAATAGATCTCCCGAGTCAACAAATCCCTGGATAAAATACTGCTGTGCCCCCCGGATCCACTGCCCGATCCCTGCAAAATCTTCCGGAGCTACAAGTCCCTTTGCCGCCGTAGTACGAAATTCATATTCCACAGGCGCGCCAAGCAGATAGTCCACGCTCTCACAGATACTTTCCAGATCTACAGCACCTCCTGCGGTGCGGGCATATCCCTTTTGAGAAGATTTTATATCCATTGCTACATAATCTACAAGATGATTTTCCACCAGTTCCCGCATTTTTTTTGGAAAACTGCCGTTGGTATCCAATTTCACCAAAAAGTCCATTTCTTTTATTTGCTGTAAAAAGGACGCAATTTCCGGCTGCAGCAAAGGCTCGCCGCCGGTAATTGCAACGCCGTCTAAAATACCCTTGCGCAAGCGAAGAAATGAAAAGAACTCCTCTGTTTCGATTCTGTCGCCATGCCCCAGCACCAAAGAAGCATTATGACAGAAAGGGCAGCGAAAATTACATCCGCCGAAAAACACTGTACAGGCAGTTCTGCCGGGAAAGTCCAAAAGTGTTAGTTTTTGCAGTCCGCTGATAATCATGTTGTATCGTTCCTTTACTTTGAATTTGTGATCCTGCGTAACGATAGCAGGACAATCCCTTAGTCGCTATCGCTTACGCTTAGCGACAGCTCCCTTTGCACAAGGGAGCCTTTTATCCTGATTTGCATCGCCACGCAGGCTACATCAAGCTTTGCAAGCCCCCCCAGCAAAGGAAGGTGGCTCACCGCAGCACCTTCAAATTTTATAAGCCTCCCTTTCATAAAGGGAGGCTTATAAATCATTCTGCTGAATATACAGGAATTCCCTTATTTGTACCGCTGTCCCACAATGTGTACTGACAAACAGGCACATCAAATACCGTCAAACCGATATGCACCCCGGTTTCTGCTGCAAAGCCGGAAGATCCTGCAACCCCGATTGCCGCACCCTTCTCAACCTTATCGCCTACGGCAACAGACGCACTGTTCATATGACAATACCAGCTTTTCAGCCCGTATCCATGTTCAATCACTACAGTGTATCCGCTGTAGTCCAGGTATCCTGCATACAAGACCTCACCGGCATTGACTGCCTGAATTTGTGTATCCCCCGGCAAAGCATAATCTATACCGGTATGCTGATACTGCATACTGCCGCCGGATACTTTCATAGTGTGTCCAAATCCATTCTTCAATGCGCCTTCATCTGCGCCGGGAAGAAAGCTTCCCTGCCAATACTGGGTTGCTGAAGACTTTTTAGCAATCTCTCCCAGTTCTGTATTACAGCGTTCAATAGACGCATCCGAACCATACGTTGCAACAACATTTTTGTCAATATTGATTGTTCTCTCACGGAAAGCATTTGTCCGCTGGTTCAGCGTAATATTGATTTGCTGAGACGCACCGCCATATGTAAAGTTCAGCACATAGCTTCCTGCTGCAAGATCCCAGTTAAACGGAATCAGCGCATGCACTGTGCCCGATTCTCCATCTTTAAAAAATGTAGGCGTATAATTGATTGCTGGTTCACTGGCAAATGCAATATTTTCCGGGCTACTCACGTTGACACCCGTCACGCAGATAAATTCTCCAATCTGTAACGTGGTGGTTCCCGCATAAAATTCCGCCGGTGCACTGAGCTGAGCATCAAAAGTATAGGTTTGTTCACCGTAATAGCTGCGTTCAGCCTCCTCGTACCACTTGGCTGAAACCTCTGCGCGCACCTTCATGGAATCAGACACTGTCAACGCGGAAATATTTTCATACAGATCGTCAAACACGACCGCATCGGTGCTCTGATCCGTAATCTTTACACCGAAATAGTCCGGCTGGATGGAAAAATTCATCACCAAACCGCCCTCTAAGGCATAACTCTCTGTTTCGCTTGTTACTGAAAAAGATGTGTCAGCCTGGGTAAATTCCCCTGTGCTGTTCTGGAAATTCCAGACAGATGATGCCGGTTTTGCCCGACTGGTTCCAAGAGAGAGTACCGGCGGCGCGCCATATTCGTACAAGCTGGCAGCATAGCTGCTTTCCAAAAACTGCTGCGCGTCTTTTTCCGCAATCTGATATACTTTTCCGTCACCGTCCATAAAATAGCAGTCTGCACTGATCAGCGTGAAATAATACTTATACCCTGCATCCTTTACAGCCGTGCTGATCGTCACCTGATAAAAATCATTTTCTGCAATTGTGGAGGGGAGGCTGGCAATCTCCGTGGCGTTTGCATTCATATTCAAGAAGAACGCAATCATATCCGTTGCTTTTTCCCCGTCGCTTCTGTTGAATACAAACGTGCTGCCTGCAACATCCTTCACTGTCATTGACACTGTGTTGTGCGTATCTGCCACACCGCCGTTTACTTTGTTGAAATAGACAACTGAAACGATTGACGGTATAAACACTGCCACAACAAGAAGAACCGTTATAAATTTATTTTTCATGTTTACGACCATGCCTTTCTTCATCTGTTAAAGAAGGCGGACTCCGCCGCCCGCGTCGGTTCAGACGATTATTGCAAAGTTGACATATATATTTATTATACTATTTATTTCGATATAGGTCAAGTGTCTTTTTATCTGCGGACTTTTTCAATATGCATTGTTTATTTTATATGTTTATGGTATACTAAACACAGCAAATATGAAATTTATATGAACGTTAAAATTCGATGGCATATGTGCCCGGAAAGGTATGATTATGGCAGACTACATTTTAAGCTGTTGTTCCACAGCAGACCTCAGCGAGGAGCACTTCACCGCACGAGACATCCATTATATCTGCTTCCACTATTTTCTGGACGGGAAAGCATATGACGATGATCTCGGAAAATCTCTTTCCTTTGATGCGTTTTATAAGGCCATGGAAAACGGCGCCGAAACCAAAACCTCTCAAATCAATGCAGATGAATTTATCGAGTATTTCACCCCGTTTTTAGAGCAAGGGCTGGATATTCTGCATGTCACCCTCTCTACAGGCATTTCCGGGGTATATAATTCCGCGGTCATTGCCCAAAAAGAGCTGCAGGAAAAATATCCGGATCGGAAAATTTATATTGCGGACTCTCTCGGCGCTTCCTCCGGTTACGGACTGCTTATGGATCGCCTTGCAGATCTGCGGGACGAGGGCATGGACATTGACGCATTGTATCAATGGGCACAGGATCATCGGCTGGAACTGCACCATTGGTTCTTTTCCACAGATCTGACATTTTATGTAAAAGGCGGACGTATCTCCAAAGCGGCAGGCTGGTTCGGCACTATGCTGAAAATCTGTCCTCTGCTGAACATGGATAATCGCGGGCGCTTGATTCCCCGGCATAAAATACGGGGAAAAAGCAGCGTCATTCAGGAAATCGTCAAAAAGATGGAAGAACACGCCCGCGGCGGGCTGGGCTATAACGGGAAATGCTTTATTTCAAATTCTGCATGTATAAACGATGCCAAAGCTGTAGCCCAGCTGATTGAAAAACGGTTTCCGCTGCTGGACGGTCCTGTTCAGATTTACAGTGTTGGCACAACGATTGGCAGCCACACCGGTCCCGGCACAGTCGCGCTGTTTTTCTGGGGCGATCAGCGTATGGATTGAGCACAGCAAAGCATACGGCAAGCAAAACCGAGCAGTCCTTTTAGGATTGCCCGGTTTGCTTTTTAATTTAATTATTACGTATTGAATTTCTTTTTAAAGCGAATTTCCTCTGTTCCGCCGCTCCGTGCTTTAAATTTGTAACAGCCTTTGAACGCAACGCCATTATGGTCGGTAACAAAAATAGTATTATTTTTAACAAAAGTCTGAAATTCAACGCTCTTCCCATTTCCTACAGAAGCAACCTTCACTCCATTCAGATATACACTCTGCGAAACCGCCATACCGGCAAAACAGGATAGCCGAGTAAAATGAATCGTACAGGGAGTATCGAGAATCTCCTCTGATTTTGCATTTAACGGTAAAGAATCAAATTTTTTCCCGCAAGCCTTACATTTATATTTAACCGACTGCAAAGTATAATCGTCTTTAGACATGGAATTTGCCACTAAGTTTCCAATTGCACCAAATGCCATTCCAATACCCAAAGATTTTCCTTTCGCCCCTTTGGTGCCCAAAATTTTCAAGTCATTGTTTGCGCATTTCGGACATACCAGTTCATGCACGCTTGGAAAGAATTCCTGCTTATCATCCATAATTATGACTCCTTTTATGAACTTTTTGTATTATAACAAAAATTCATTTATAAGTCAACTTTTATCGACAACAAGACAGCCTTTGCATTTCGGTTTTATTTTAATCCCTTAATCTTCAGCCGTTTCCGCAGCCGCAAAACATACACAGAAATAAATGAAGTCAGCGCCACATCATAAATAATAAAAAACACATTGCCGGCGCCGTATATTACAAACCATGCGGCTGATGCAAATTCCTCCGAATGCAGCACAAACGCCGATACAAGAACGCACACCGTTAACGCACAGTTAAAATACACAAGCTTCAATATCCAGGACGGCAGTTTCCCAAGGCGTTCCAAAAAGGATTTCAGTATAGGATATAACCCGCCCAGCGCTATATATTCCAGCGCTACAAATTTATCCGGCAGAAGTAAAATACACAAAACACCGGTTACTGCCCCGGTCAGCCACGGATAAATCCCGCCGATTTCCAACACTGTAAACGCGGTACACAGAGCACCTACGATCACTGCGCACAAATCAAAAATTCCGCTAAGAGCGCCCACATACAGAACCGCCAAACTAAGTCCGGAAAGAATCGCGCATACCGCAAGGCGTTTTGTCTGCACGAATCCGGAAGTATGATTTTCCATGTGCCCGCCTTTCATTCAGCAGCAGCGGATACAGTCGCCGCCCATACATTCGCAGCAGGAATCCATACACCAAAGCGTTGCGCAAATAGAGCACAAATCATTGTCTCCGCTGTTTCTTGTGTTATAAGCGCCGCCGAATCCACCGGCACGGTTCGACATCTGTGCACGCACATTATGATATTCCGTATTGTTCGGATCCATATAGCACGCCGTTTCAATAAACCGCTGTGCATCGTAAAAATGCCCGCGCTGCGCTAACACGCAGCCCTTTAAAAAATTCCATTCCGCATTGCGGTCTGCAACAGACATTGCGTCCAGCCGAAGCTCTGCCTCGGAATAACGGCGCTGATTGATCAGATTCCGAATCTCCACATATCGGCTGTCAGTGGTAGTTCCGCCACCGTAGTTTGTGCCTGAATAGGTGGAAGAACCGCCGCCCTTTCCGGATCGCTCCGACTGAATCTGATCATATGCCTCATTGATCTCTTTCATTTTTTCTTCAGCCAGTTCCGCAAGATTCGTGTCTGTATAATTATCCGGATGGTACTTTCGTGCAAGCTCCCTGTATGCTTTTTTGATCTCGTCATCAGTCGCTTCCCGAGAAACACCGAGAACCTTATAGGGATCTGTCATATGGATGAACCATGCCTTTCCTGATTAAATTCCTGATTCTTATTTGGACGGGCGGCAAAAGCTCCGTCCGTATTTTCTTTTGCAGGGTCTGCTAAGTTATATCCGCGGGGTTTCCCTAAAAACACCCGATCTGCCTCCAGCGGCATACCCTTATACAAAATATTCTCAATGATTCCCTGCAATTCGCTGCGCCCCGTAAAATCCATCAGATTCACAGCAGCTTCCAATTTAGATAAATCCAGCCGCACCGCCACAGACAAAGCAGCAGGATCAATCGGTGCAATATTCAACGGGTTATAGTTGCCGCTTTTCAGATCCTGTTCCCGGTCGTCCGCCGCATCCAGTACATAAACAAACCGCCCTGCAGCAAATCCGACCTGTGCGGCAATTTTCTGCGCGGCGCCGCTCAATCCCCAAGAAAACACGTCAGAAAGAAGTGCGCCGAAGCAGTCGGCGGTATCGTCAAGAGAAGGACATCCCGCCCGTTCCAATGCATGCAGCCGCGCAAGCGCCTGCCAAACTGCATCCCGGGGACTATCTCCATCCGGGAACGCCTTTTTACACAATCTTTTCGCTGTGGGATGCAGTACACGGGAACGCAGTGCCATTCCCTTCGAATCCTGTATATCATCTGCGATTTTGGCTTCCGTGAGTAAAGCGGCAGCACGCGCGCAGTATTCCAAAGCAGCATTATCCTGCAAAATCGCCCGCTTTTTCAAAGGATGCGCACCGCAGCGGCGGGGACACGCACTATAAGACACCTGTTCCAAAACCATACGCACAGCGGCAAGGAAAACAAAATCATAACTAAGCGTAAAGGAGGAAGCGCAGCCTGTATGCTTTCCCATAGACTGACACAGTCCACAATAGACTGCACGGTACAATTCATGTTCCCGAACCCGCAGATCCGGTACATAAGGACGAACATACCCAAACATATGCTGCTCCTTTCTGCTTTTATAAATTATGATACCGCAAATTCCCGAAAAATACAATAAATTTTCTGTGAATATTCTGCGCAAATATATTGTTTCGTTTGATAACCTTACATTCCACCTTGTGAGAATCGGCTGCGCGGCTTCATAGTAAGACAGCCCGCTGCAGTTTCACCGCCAAATGTCTCAAGTCTCGGGGTAGTGCGCGGCAGTCCCCACCAAACTTATGCACCACCAGCAAAGGGAGGTGACACACCGCGGTCCCACTAAACTTAAGCCTCCCTTGTGCAAAGGGAGGTGGGTTTTGCGCAGCAAAACTCGGAGGGAT
>BLMO01000067.1 GCA_011957885.1 Clostridiales bacterium | reverse complement strand
GGTCAGGTTACTGGTCGAGTTGCAACAGGTTGGAGTATGGTCTGCGGCGCGAACCATGTGATTGTTGATAATATAGCGGTCAGCAATGGCGAGTGGACGCAGTATGAAGAAGACTTTGAAGATGGTAAGTGGAGTGGTCACGGTGATGGCAGTGCGGGTGCTATAGTAAATTCAGTTGAAATTCGCCGCGACCTTGGTAAGAGCTATGGTTCCGCTACTTCAGAGGGGTATACCTTTGCTAAAGTGAGCGAGAACTATAACTGGAAAAACAGCGATGGCAGTTTTGCTATAGAATTTGATATTAGCTTTATGCCGGATCCTGCAACGCAGTGTGAGCTGGAAGGTGCAGGAAATTCTCCTTGGATGACCAATACCAAAATTGGTGTTAATACCAATGAAGCTGGTAAATATGTCAACTATGACTTTAAATCTGATGAATGGTACCACGTAAAATATGTGGGAACAAATGATGCCACAGAAATTTATGTAAATGGTGTGAAGGTTGAAGGAAGCTTCCCTGCTATGGATGGTGCATCTATAGCTAAAGAGGGATGGTACTTCTGGCCTGAATACTGTAAAATGGACAACATTAAAATTGGTACAGCTGCTGTAATTGACTTTGAAGGCGATCAGTGGAATAAAGTATTTGAAGATTATGCATTTAGCCAGGCAGATTATGTCGGCAAGAAAGTGGACATCTTTGATAATATTACTACATATCCTGTAGAAGGCGAAGCAACTTTGTTGGAAGCTGCCGGCAACGCTAAAAAGGATCCATCTAACGACTACAATTCACTTTATCTGGATGTAGAGCATGGTGCAGGCGTTGTTCCGAATCAATATATCGTCAATTTTGACGTTGCGCTTTACCCAGATAAGGAAGGTACTATTTCTTCTGATAAGATGAAGGATGGTGCATGGGTTGAGTTTATTGTAAACGCAATGAAAGGGGGCGATAATGATCGTGTTAAAATTGGTAATAAATTCTTAGGCAAAAACAAAGACTTAGTTTACTACGGCGAAGGAAACGACTTACAGCCTTGGGCGCCTGGCGAATTTCACAATGTAACCATTC
>BLMO01000066.1 GCA_011957885.1 Clostridiales bacterium | reverse complement strand
GAGCGGAATTATGGAAGTACTGCGCGAAGCAGGCGCTGTACAAAAACTTTCCCGAATTCTGTCACCGATTTTACGTCGAGTGTTCCCGAAAACATGGGAATCCGGTCAGGGCAGTGAGGAAATCTGCGCAGCACTGTCCGCGAACATTCTGGGAATTGGCAATGCAGCCACCCCGCTGGCATTATCAGCCATGGAAAAAATGCAGGCTGCCAATCAAAACAAAGAACGTGCAACAGATGATATGGTTACTTTCGCCGTGCTGGGAGCATCCTCATTGGATCTTTTGCCAACAACACTGATTGCATTACGGCGAACAGCCGGCAGTGCAGCTCCTTATAAAATTATTTTGCCCGTTTGGATTTGTTCTTTGGTGTGTGCTGTTGTAGGTGTGTTATTATCCAAGCTATGCGCCGGGATCACCCGAAAAGCTCCCACAAATAGCAAAAAAAAGAATGCGGAGAGAATTGTGCGAAAGGCGGCGCAGCATGATTGAAAAAGCAGCAATTTTTGTACTGCCTGGGGTAATCCTCTTGTCAGCGATTCTTATGCTGCGGCTGGGAAAGCGCGGGGGAGAAGCCTTTGTCCGGGGAGCACGGAGCGGATTGTCCACAACAGTATCGCTGATTCCGGCAATGCTAATGCTGACTGTAGGACTGACCATGTTTACCGCATCCGGTGCGGTGGAATGGCTGGCAAATTCTCTGTCTTCAGTATGCGGGATTCTCGGGATACCGCCGGAATTGCTTCCACTGATTGTCACCCGCCCCGTGTCCGGGTCTGCCTCCACTGCAACTTTTGCAGATTTGATTGCGGCGCACGGTGCAGACAGTCCAGCCGGTCTTGCAGCGTCTGTTATGATGGGATCATCTGATACATTGATTTATGTAATCAGTGTATATTTTACAGGCGCCAAAGGGGTGCGCGGAACCCGGCACGCATTTCCGGTAGCTGCTATTGTGATGGTGATTTGTGTGCTGTTGTCCTGTTACCTTTGCCGGGTGCTGCTTTGAAGTATAGACGGAAAAAATTTCCTTGCAACCTCCAAACATTAAAGGCTCCCTTGTGCAAAGGGAGCTGTCGCGAAGCGACTGAGGGATTGTAAAACTATCAAAAATGATAGTTT
>BLMO01000065.1 GCA_011957885.1 Clostridiales bacterium | reverse complement strand
GCGCAGATAACGTTTGCTCATTACAGTATTGGTCAGATTCAGCCGCGCAAATTCGATCTGCCGGGGCTTTTTCTCAAAGCCGCACTGCTCTACTACCCAGTTATACAAGGGACGGTGGTCCTCATATTCCAGAGAGCAGAGCGAGTGGGTAACGCCTTCCAGTGCATCCTGAATCGGATGTGCAAAATCGTACATTGGATAGATGCACCACTTATCTCCGGTTTGATGATGGGTTTTATGAAGTATACGGTAAATTGCAGGATCGCGCATATTGATATTGGGGGACGCCATATCTATTTTTGCCCGGAGTGTATGGGTGCCGTCCGGAAATTCGCCTGTCTTCATACGGCGGAATAAATCCAGGTTTTCTTCGATGCTGCGGTTTCTGTAAGGACTCTCCTTACCAGGTTGGGTCAAGGTGCCGCGGTATTCCCGCATTTTGTCTTTATCCAGGTCGCATACATATGCCGCGCCTTTTTTGATCAATTTTTCTGCATAGTCGTAGCAAATATCAAAGTATTCACTGCCGTAACAAAGATTTTTCCAATCATATCCAAGCCAGCGGATATCTTCCTGAATGGCGTCTACATATTCCGTATCTTCTTTATCCGGATTGGTGTCGTCAAACCGCAGATTGCAATAACCACCGTATTTTTCTGCAGTGGAAAAATCAATGACCAGCGCTTTTGCATGACCGATATGAAGATATCCGTTTGGCTCCGGGGGAAATCTGGTGATAATATCACCGTGTGCATATTTTCCTGCTGCGATTTCTTCATCTATAAAACCGTGAATAAAATTACTGCTTTCTTCCATACAGCATAACTCGCTTTCTGTTTAGGATAAGATTGTATTGATTATATTTTCAATTCTGCTAAGGGTTGCGTCCCTGCCAAGAATCTGCATGATCGCGTATAAATCCGGCGCATTCATTTTTCCGGTAACTGCTACTCTCAGGAACATACTTACATCACCGATATGTCCTTTATACGCATCCGGATCCACTTTGTATGCTTTCATGTCCGGCGCAAATCCGATAGATACGGCAATCTCTTTGACTTTATCAAACCAGGTTTGCTGGTCGTCTGCAGGATCAAAGGACGCCGTAAATGCTTGCAGTGCATTTTTGATATCCATTTTATCGAAGTTTTCCGGATACATGTCCTGTACAGTATAAAGGGAATCAAAGAAAAATCCCATATATTCTTTTGCATCTGCCCAAACGGTGAGATCCTTGCGGGGTTTATTGCCGCCGCGTCCGATCGAAAAGGCAGCTTTGGCTCTATCAGGCTGTGTTTTCAATAAAGCTGCAAAATCCGGGTCATATTCTTTTGCCCATACAAGTACACCGTCATACACTTCTTCTGCTGTCATACGGGAAATTACATTTTTGGATACATCGTTCAGTTTATCAAAATCGAACAGTGCGCCGGAAATGCTCATTTTCTTCACGGTTTTATAGATGAAGAAATCGCAGCAGGAAAATATG
>BLMO01000064.1 GCA_011957885.1 Clostridiales bacterium | reverse complement strand
GATACGGCAGTATACCTCTTTTTGGCGGAAAAGGGGTATATTACGGGCAGGGCAGCGCCGATCGTGGCAGATGGGGTGCAAAGCGCGGAGGCATATATCAATCCGGTTCCCAGCGGCCTTGTACTGACAGGGATTGTGGTGTCAGTATCCGTTTCGGCTTTGATGCTGTCGCTTACCATACGTTTGTACCAGAGATATCATACATTGGATTTGGATGAAATTTCCCTTCAGTTAAAAAAGGAGGGATTATAAAGCATGTCCGGACAAATGGAGTTGGAATTTGTACAGAACTTCCCGTGCTTCTCTATTATGTTCTGCATGTTTGCGGGGATTATCAGTTCTGCTTTTAAAGAGAAGATTGCCAGGGTATTAAATATTGCGGTACTTACGGTAAATATTATTTTATCGGCAGCGGTATTGCTGTTTACGGTAAGGGCCGGGAATTATGTATATGTGATGGGGAAGTTTCCGGCGCCCTGGGGCAATGAACTGCGAATCGGTGTGCTGGAAGCCGGCTTGGCGTTGTTTTTCTGTGTAATTATGCTTCTGTGCTTGTTAGGGGGAAGGCATAAGCTTGTGCAGGAAGTGGAGGAAGGGAAGCAGGGGCTTTATTATGTACTGACGGACTTGATGTTAAGCTCTCTGCTGGCGCTGATTTATACCAATGACTTATTCACGGCATATGTTTTCGTGGAAATTAATACAATTTCGGCCTGCGGGCTGATTATGATAAGGCAAAACGGGCGGACCATCGAAGCGGCGGTACGCTATATGATTATGAGCCTGCTGGGTTCGGGTCTGTTCCTGGTAGGGATTTGCATGCTGTACGATTTGACGGGGCATCTGCTGATGTCCAATATTCAGGCAGAAATTGGCCGGATAGTGGCGGAGGGGGCCTATAGGCCGCCGCTGCTGGTGACGATTGCGATTATTTCGGTGGGGCTGGCTATTAAAAGCGCCCTGTTCCCCTTTCATGCCTGGCTTCCGGATGCCTATGGGTATTCCACGGTTTCTTCGGCCGCCGTTTTGTCCAGCCTGGTATCCAAGGGATACATATTTTTGCTGTTTAAAATTATTTACAGAGTTATAGGATTTGATGTATTCCACGACAGTAAGATTGTGAATATGCTTTTCATTTTCGGCCTGATGGGGATGGTATTCGGCTCATTAAGCGCTATTAAGG